>DAIPLC010000026.1:0-13859 GCA_036769405.1 Acidimicrobiales bacterium | reverse complement strand
TCCGTTCCCGGGCTGCAATAGCTGGGCGACCATCGCCGAAAGCCAATCGGGCGTGATGACGGTGGTGTCGTCGTTGAGGAGGCAGAGCACCTCGCCACGGCAGGCCTGGACGGCACTGTTGTGCAATGCCGAGTAGTTGAAGGGGCTGTCGTCACGCACGACACGCACGCGTTCGTCGAGCGAGTCGAAGAAGGACAGGGTGTCGGTCTTCACCGACCCGTTGTCGATGATGATGATTTCGTAGTTGGGATAGGTGGTGTCGGCGAGTACCGAACGGACGCAGTCCTGCAGGTAGATGCCGTCTCGCGTCGGAATCATGATTGACACGAGTGGTGGATTCTCGGGCAGGGCGAAGTACACGTCGGCGAAGCCCGTGGATCCGACCTCTCGCACCTCGCCAGCGACGCCACGGCGTTCGAGGGCCGCGCCGACGGCACGACGTCCGGCGGTCAGAGCCCAGGGCTTTGCCTCTGAGGACTGTGAGGTGGAGCCCACGTGTGAACGCCAGTGGTAGAGGACGTGGGGAATGTGAATGATGGTGGAGCGATCAACGACTTCACTGACGCGCAGGACGAGGTCCCAGTCCTGAGCGCCATCGAACTCGCTGCGCAAGCCGCCCAGCTCGGTGAGCAGGTCGCGACGAATGGTGGTGAGGTGGCAGACGTAGTTCTGGCCGAGTAGCAAGAGGGGGTCGAAGTCACTCTTGAAGTACGGCATGAAGACCTCATTGGCCTCATTGAGCTTGTCTTCATCGGAGTAGAGCAGTGTCGCGTCGGGGTGCTCGTGTAGTGCGAGGACGACGTGAAAGAGTGCGTGGGGAACAATGGTGTCGTCGTGGTCCATAAAGACCACGTACTCACCCGTGGCCTGCGCAATGGCCGAATTAGTGGCGGCCGAAATGTTGCCGTTGGCTTCACGGGTAATGAGCTTGACCCGGGGGTCTTTCTTCGCGTACTCGGCGACAATCGCTCGAACCTCGGCGTCGGGAGAACAGTCGTCGGCGATCAGCAGTTCAAAGTGGGGGTAGATCTGGTCGAGCACCGAATCAATCGCTTCACGGAGGAAGGTGTGATCGGTGTTGTAGGTGGCCATGACAATGGAGAGCAGGGGCTGCTTGGTGAAGAGGACCATGCGGCGCGTCAGGTGGTCACGGACCTGAACAGAAAACTTGCGGTAGTAGAGCGCCCAAGCGGCGTAGGAGTTGGCCTCGAGGCGAGGGCTCTGACGGCCGCCGTTGCCTCGGATCAGCACTTTGAAGGCGTGGAGGAAAATAGAGAGTCCGCGCTTGAGGAAGAAGAGCCGGTAGCCCCACGAATTGGCCCCACCCTTGGGAGCGACCGGTGCCACCGCTGGTCCCGCCTCTTCCTTACTCATGGCGGGGCGTGGTGACGGTACCGCAATGAGGTCTCCCCCGAGCGGGGCCTTGCCTAGTCGTCGGCGAAGCGACCCCTCAATGACGTTGACAATCTTGACGATCAGGATCATCAATGGGTAGACCCGAGACTGCGTAATGCGGCGAAGCTGCGTGCTGACTACCTGATTGTCCGCCGACTCGAGCTCGTAAATTTTCACCAGTTCACGAAGGACGGTGACTTCGTTGGCCCGAAGGGTGTGGGCTTGGTGGGTGGAGGAAACGGGGCGTGCGTCGTCGTTGTCAGGCATGGACATGTGGTGGGTCGTCCCTTCGCCGTGGAGCCAAGTGCTCGCACGTACGGCAAATTCTACTAATCGAGGCGACGAAGATTGGGACGATGCGCGGTGCGCATCGGTCCCTGCGCGAACCAGGTCCACGCCATCAGCAGCGCGGCGAAGGCCGCAGTGGCCAAGCAAAAAACAACCAGTGTTGGCGTCTGTCCCGTGGGCGGTGACCAGCCTTGATTACGAAGGAAAAAGAGGTGGGAGCCGGCGCTACCGACGGCGTAACGGCGGAGGTTGAAGTAGAAGGCGTAGATGTTATTGAGCGCTATGACGGCAATGCCGAGACAGAGGAACACGCGAGCGAGTCGACTTGGATCGCCGGCGGGAACGAGCAAGGCGCAGGCGAGGACGACGACGCCAACGACGAGCGGGAGAGAGTCTCGCCCCTGCCACACAATGCCCAGAATATGGGCCTGGCGTGTCACGATGGCCACTGGCACAACGAAGGAAAGAACGCAGACCGCAACAAGGGCCAGTCGCTGGGAATTCTTGGCGCGAACAAGGGCAATGGCGACGACGGCAATGACCAGGTAGTACCAGGACTTATAGATGACCTTCGGCAGAACGGTGTCGAGCCAGCCCAGTACGCCGACGGACTCGCGGATCCACTCCTTCACGTGCGTGAGCACCTTGGAGACAACGGTGAACTCACTGTCGTTCGGATTGACCGCGTAGCCCACGGGGAGGACATTGAGGGTGCCCTGCGTCAAAATCCACGTGGCCGCCACACCGGCACCACTGACGATGGCCGCCACGACGTACTGAACAGCACGCTGGGTGCGGACGAGTTCAAAGGCCTTGCGTGGGGTGAGCAGGAGAATGGTGACTAATCCAATGAGGAAGAGCCAGAACGGCGAAAGGCCGCGAATAAGTTCGAAGGTACAGGCCTCGAAGACTAAAACGCGTAACAGTTCGACGGGGGGCTCCTCGCGGTACTCCAGTGCGAGTACGCACAGCGTCGTCCAGAGGGCGACGGCCGTCATAATCTCGAAGCCACTGGGGTTGACGCTGGAGCTGAGGAAATAGGTGATTGGCGTAATGGCCAAGTACACGCCAAAAATCATGCCGCGTCGGCGACTCCATCGAGCGACGGTGTACAGGGCGAGCGCCATCATCACGGCACCGAGTGCCGCACTGATAATGCGCATCAGGTAGATGCCCGGTGGCCCCGCACTGAAGAGACCGCCAATACCCACCAGGGCGTAATACAGGGGTGGGTAGTGGCCGACGTAACTCGGCGTTTTCATCAGGGCGGGCGAGTTATCCCAGGGTGGCATGCACGTGGCTGGTACGGACACCTTGAATTGCCAGCAGTGCAAGTCGATCTTGACGAAATTAATCGAAATTGGAACGTTGAAATTCACCAACACCTTGCTCGGCGGGTTTGTGGCAGTGCCAATTTGACCATGGTCTATGGCGTACGCGTGAATAACGTGCGCTTGTTCGTCGGGCGCGGCGGCGAGTGGGCTCGCGTAACTCCACGAACCGAGAATGAGGAAACACAGGCTGAAGGCGGCAATGAAAACGAAGCGCGGAGTGGCGCGAAGGCCAAAAGGGCGCCAGTCGTTCGTACGCCAAGTCATTGACTAATGCTACTAACTGGTCCCCGCTATGTGGGGTTGGCAACTACAGGTACTGACCGGTGATAGAGGGTCCGCCATCGGCAGTCACCTTCGACACGGTGCCGAGCAACTCGTAGATCTCCGCCAAGCTCTTAGCGGAATCAACGGTCCATCCCAGACGCGTGCTGGCGTCGGTCGCACTAAAGGGCATGAATTCGATTGAGGCGAGGCACCGACCAGGTCGGACCAAGGCCTTGTCAAGCAGCGAAGGTGGCGCATTGGTGGACAGCAGGATTAAGACATCACTGCTGGCTCCGACCAGGCCGTCAGCGGCGTTCAGCAACCGACTAAGACTGGCGTCTCGGGTTCCGTTCTTTTCGGCGATGTCGTCGGCGTCTTCAATAACCAGGAGGCGGTGCGTGTGGTCACTTTGGTAGTTGAGCATGCTCATGAAGTAGCTCGAGTTGGACAGCAACTTCTCGGGATCGATGATCACGTTGGGCTTGGTCCAGTGCTTCCACTTTGTCAGCAACGAGCGAATGGCCCACGTCTTTCCGGTACCCGGAGGGCCGTGAAACAAAATGATGCGGCCATTCTTGGTCACCGTAGAGCGGGTGTGACTCATCAGTGAATCCAGGCCGCGACGAGTAGCTGAGGCATAGTTGGGGGCAATGTCGGTCCATGGAACGTCAGAGAACGAGCTTGAGGTCGGGAACTCGTCGCCGGACCACACCTCGAAGTTGGTGATCTGCTTGGGTGGTGCTTTCGTTTCGAGGCCCTCGCGAAACCGCTTTGACAGTTCTTCGGCCTTGATGGCCGTCAGTGCGCCAAAGCTGGCGGTGACGAAACCGTCACCGACTTCGATAGCCGCCCACCAGGACTCACCGCGAACCAAAAAGAACGTGCGAACGTGGTCTTCGAAGCTGCGAATCACCTCAAAGGGGGGCAGGTGGTAGGCGATGGCCGCCAACTTGTAGCGGTCGTCGCGGTGGTAGGCGAAGAAGGTGCCGTGGCAGTGGGTGAATTCACCTCGATAGAAGAGTTCGATGAAGCCACTTTCGACGACGAACTGAGGTCGGTTGTGATCGTCGGTCGAGCCAACGTGAAACACGGGTTGGCCGGTCGTGATGGTTGTCCCGGGGAAGGCGGCGAGGAGTTGATCAGTGAATTCCATAGGTTGGCATGATGTCAATGCACTGTGACATCACGCCACAAAAGCGCAACGCCCCCGACGCGGAGCGACGGGGGCGTTGCAAGAGGAACGGGGGGTTTCCTGACCTCTACTTTCTCAGGTCACTTAGAAAAGTGCTGATGAGAAAGGTAAGAATTTCTAACAGTGATCTTTTGGCCTAATGAGGGAGGTCGCTGCGGTCTCGAACAATGCGCGCCAGGGCGGAATTGTCATCGCCACCATGGCCATTGGCAATGAGTTGATCTTCGTAGGTGGCGGCCAACGAGGCGACGGCGAGGTCAGCCCCGGTGGTGGCCGCGAGGTCAAGGGCAATAGCGAGGTCTTTGCGGTGTAGTTCAATCTTGAAGCCGAGTGGGTAGTCGTTGTCAATCATTCGCCCACTGCGGTTCGCGAGTACCCACGATCCAGCGGCACCACCAACGAGTGCACCGACCACCTTCTCCATGTCGAGACCGGCCTTCAGCCCCAGCGTCATACCTTCGGCGACGCCGATATAGGTACCAGCCAAGATGACTTGGTTTATGGCCTTCGTCCATTGACCCGCACCAACAGCACCGAGGTGAGTGATGGTGGTGCCCATCGTCGCGAGCACGGGGTGGGCCCGAGCCACGTCGTCGTCGGTTCCGCCCACCATGATTGTTAGCGTCCCCTTTTGCGCCCCTTCCGATCCACCCGAGACTGGCGCATCGACGAATCCCACCTGCTGGTCGCGTAGTCGCGCGGCCATCTCCTGAGCGCGTAGTGGGCTGATGGTCGAGCAGTCAATGACGAGCGTGCCTGGATGCAGACCCAGGGCTACCCCGTCAGTGCCGAACAAGACCTCGTCGACCTGAGGTGCGTCGGTGACACAAAGAACGACGATGTCGGCGTGGGCGCCGACAGCGGCCGGTGTGGCACCCCGTCGAGCACCCGCTTCGATGAGGGCGGTATCGCGACCGGGAGTGCGGTTCCACACGGTCACTTCCGGATACGCCGCAACCAGGTGCTGGGCCATGGCGGCGCCCATGGTACCGAGGCCAACAAAGCCGATGCGTGGGGTGGTCGTGGTCATGGTGCTCCTACAAACGTGGTCTACTCCACGCTACCGAGTTCGCTCGCTTTAGCCCTCGGTAATCGTGCCACCGGGAATGGCCGCGAGTTCGGCGTGGTGCACGTGGGCGTTCTGGTCGGGCGTGGCGGTCGGAATGGCTACCGCCGCGAGAGCAGCAACAACCGTGCAGCCCGCCATGAAGAGAAATGCGTGGGTGTAGCCCGACTCGGCGGGGAAATGATTGGCCAGCACCTTGGCCGTCACAATCGAGGACGCCACGCCAGCACCGACGGCGCCGCCAATGGTGCGAATATTGGCGTTCATTCCACTCGCCACACCCGTCTGCGAGCTCGGTACCGCCTGAACAATCAAGTTCGACATGGCCGAAAAGGCGAGTCCTAAGCCAATGCCGAGCAAGGCACTACCGCCGTAGATATCGATTGCGTGGTGGTGAACCAGAGCGAGCATCAAGTAGCCCCCCGTTGACACGCACGAGCCCAGAATGACGGCGGTCTTGGAGCCAAATCGCGCGGCGATCTTGCCGGTGTAGAGGCCGACGAAGAACATGAAGCCGGTCATGGGAAGTAAAAACAAGCCCGAAGCGTTAGTGCTGGCCGAGAACCCGTAGCCGGCGAGGGCCTTCTTGGTCTGGAGAAATTCTGGCAAGAAGGCCATGACCGAGTACATGCCCATGCCGAAGAGGAAGGACACGAGGTTGTTTGTCCAGACCGCGGGGATGCGCATCATTTTCATGTCCACCACGGGATCGTTGGACTTCGTCTCAACGATGACCCAGAGAACAATGAGAACGGCGGCCACGAGAAGCAGGCCAACCACCTTCGTCGAGTGCCAGCCCCACACAGGGCCTTGACTCACGCCCAGCAGCAGTGAAACGAGCCACAGTGACAGTAGGGCCACGCCGGGAAAGGAAATGGTCCCCTTGACCCGTACCGGTGACTCGGGCACGAGAAGGTGGGTCAGCAGTGCGGCGGCTGACGTCATGATCAGCGGAATCCAGAAGAGCCAGTGAAAACCGAGGTTCGACAAGATGGGGCCGGCCACGACGAGCCCCAGGCCACCACCGACTGCCGTCAGTGCGGCCATGGTGCCGATGGCGCTCGCTAGTTTGTCGCGAGGAAACTCGTCGCGAATGATGCCGAAGGCCAAGGGCAACACCCCACCGCCAATGCCCTGGATGGCTCGACCAATGATGAGCACCATCACGGAGTGGGCGATACCAGCGACGACGGATCCGAGCGCGAGCGATCCGAGCGCTACCACCATCATGCGCTCCTTGCCCACCATGTCGCCAATGCGGCCGAGCACGGGGGTGAAAATTGACGCTGACAAGAGGTACGCGGTGACCACCCACGTGACCGTGTTTTGTGTCGTGTGCAGATCGACCTGAATGGTGGTGAGCGCGGGGATGACGAGTGATTGCAAGAGGGCGTAGGCCGCGACACCGAGTACCAGCACCGAGAAGGTGACTTTGTACGAGGCGCGCTCGAGAGAGGCTGACATAGGGTGTCCTTTTTGGTCGCAGAGGGGGGAGCGACAGGGAAATTCTACGAGACCTGTTCTCTACGCGCACTGTAGAAAGCCCAATGTTCTTCGTGGATGAAGACGTTTCACTCCGTACCCTCGGTACAGTGGGCGACTACAGGTCGACGTAAGGGGAGAGGTAGCCATGGTGCGAAGCGGCGGTGTCGAAGGGAACGAACGACTCACGGCATTCCTCGCCGTGCTCCTCCTTCTTTCGCTCTTCGTGGTCGGTCTCACAGTGCCGCTGGCCCACAGCAATACACGGCTGCACGTGATTCTGGGGACGGCCGTCATCCCCCAGTCCTCTTGAAGGTGGCGAGCACAACGTGGCGCATGGTGCGCTACTACATGGGTGCGTCGGCCTATCGGCGAAAAGGTCCTCCGTTCATCGTGCTGCGACTCCTGGGACCTGTCCTTGTGGTGCTTACTGTCGTGTTGTTGTTCTCGGGTGTGGGTCTGGTCGTGTGGGCGCCGGCGTCGTGGCACGCCCAGCTCTCACAGATCCACCACGGCTCCTTTCTGCTGTGGTTCGTCGTCATGGCTATTCACGTACTCGCCCATCTCAAGGAGACCGCACTCGTGGGTCCGCGTGACGTACTGGTGCGAACACGGCGGCAGATTGCTGGCGCATCACTCCGGGTGTGGGCCAGCCTGAGCTCACTCGCGGTAGGCGGCGTTGCCGCGGCTCTCATCGCCCCCTACGCACACAATGGTGTCTTCTTCGGGAATTAGTAACTACCGCCGTCTTCTGCGACCGGGGTTGTAGCGTTGATGTCTGACAATTATGTAGTACAATTATGCCGTGCGCGACGTACCAATGAGAGAGTTGAACCACAACACGGCGGCCGTTATCGCCTGTGTTGAGCGTGGCGAGCGACTGGCCATCACTCGAAACGGAGAGCGCGTTGCCGTCATTGAGCCGATCACACCACATCCTCTCGCCGCACTGATTTCTCACGGCTTTATTCGTCCGGCCAGCGCGGATATCAGAGACATTCTCAACGAGGAAGAAAACGCGAGCGGCTCAGAGGGACTCCGCGCCCTGCTGGCCGATCGAGAGAATGACACTCGCTGGTAGCCAACAGTGATCTACCTCGATACCTCGGCTGCCGTAAAGCTCATTTATCCGGAAGAACACAGCGCCTCACTGGTGGTGTGGTTACGGGAGAGGCCGGTCGTACCACTCGTGGCATCGGCGCTTCTCGAGGTTGAGTTGACGCGGTCGTTGCGGAGGCTAAACGGCGAGTTCGCCCTACCGATTGCCACGTTGCTTCGAGGGCTCAATGTGATCTCTCTGACCCCCGAGGTGTTGCGTCGGGCATCGCAGTACGAGGACCAGTTTCTTCGCTCACTTGATGCGTTGCATCTGGCGAGTGCGCAGCTGGTGGCAGAGCAGGCCGGACTCCCGTTGACGGCATTTGTGACCTACGACCATCAGCTCGCCGCGGTCGCATCGAGACATGGTCTACCCGTGATCGCGCCGGGCCTGGACGACGGTATTTTTCACGCTCCGCACTAACCATTCATGTCACACACTGACGTCACTATTGGAGTGAAAGAAAGTGAGCTGCATGCCCAACGAAACCCTGTCGTTTATCCAACTCGACCGCGTCCTCGGTACCGTCTTTGGTGGCGCCGTTGGTGATGCCCTAGGCGCTGGTTACGAGTTCGCCCAACCACCGGAGGCGTCGGCCATTGCGATGCGCCGCGGAAGGCTGACGGGGGAGCCGGCGGGACACTGGACTGATGACACGGCTATGGCGATTGGCGTGCTGCGAGGTGTGGCGAGGTACCGAACGTTGGACACGCTCGAGGCGCAGACGGCAGTGGCCCAGGAGTTTCACGACTGGTACTACTCGCACCCCAGTGACATGGGAAGGCACACCGCACGAGTCCTCGGTCGAACATCGACCGCCAGTGAGATGGCGAGCGTGGCGCTCGCCGTTCAAGGAGAAGACCCCGACGCGGCGGGCAATGGTTCGCTGATGCGAACTGGCCCGGTGGCGCTCGTCGCCCTCGGCGATGACGAGCAAATTGCGCGGACGGCACGAGCAATCTCCGCTCTGACCCATGCCCATCCCGACGCTCAGGACGCGTGTGTGCTGTGGTCGATCGCTATCGACCGAGCTATCCGCCTCGGGTCACTGGAGGGTCCTCGTGCTGGGTTGCCCCAACTGTCGCCCGACCAACGTCGCAAGTGGGAAGCCTGGATTGAGGAGGCCGAACAGAACGACCCCGCGACGTTCAACCCCAACGGGTACGTGGTGCACGCACTCCAGGCGGCGTGGTCCGCAATAGTGGCGACGCACGACGAGGCTGATCACTTTGGGGCTGGTCTGCGACGCGCTATTGCCATCGGTGACGACACCGATACGGTTGCGGCCATTGCGGGAGCACTCCTCGGTGCTCGGTACGGGGTAACGGCAATCCCATACGGGTGGCGACATCCCCTCGCTGGTTGGCCGCGTGACGTTCGTGGGATTGATCTCGTCTCGCTCGCGGTACGAGCGGCCCGTGGTGACGACCGCGATGGGTGGCCCTCGGTGAGCACGATGGTACCGGCCTACGAGCGCTTCTCACCTCGAGGGGCGACGTACCGCTTTGCAGTTGATGAGGGCGTTATTTTTGGTGACTTCGGCGCGCTGGCGACTACGACCACCGACGCGTACCTGTCGCTCTGTCGCATTGGCGTTGATGACCGCAAAGTACCCGACCATGAGGTTGTCTGGTTGCTCGATCAACCGGGCAATGCGAATGCCGCTCGGGTACTGGCCGACACTGCCGACGCTATAGCGGCATTTCGCTCTGCGAATAAAACGGTCTTCGTGCACTGCGTTCGCGCTGAAAGCCGAACGCCCACAGTGGCGATGGCCTGGCTCATCCGGCATCAGGGCTACGAGGTAGAGAGTGCCATCACTGAAGTGCTCGCCACGATGCGATCGGCCGCCCCAGATGAAAGTTTGCTTGCCGCGGTTCGACATTTGGTCACCAACGTTTTCGACATGCACCACTTCTGATCGCTCGTCCCGTTTGATGAAGGAACAATCGCTGGTTTTTCACCTACGAGACGAGTATCCGCGCGAACCGGCGTGACGCCACCCGTAGTCCGATGAGGGCGAGGATGACGAGGTAGGCCACGCGTAGCAGCATGATCCAACCAAACTGTCCAAAATCGATGCCGCGAATGAGGGCGGCCGATTGGTACAGCGGGGAAAAGGCGACGAGCGCGCCCAACCATCGCGGATAGAGCGAGATGGGAAAGAACGTGGCCGAGAACAAGAAGAGCGGCAGTTGCACGATCGTGATGAGGTCGAAGTCCAGCCAGGAGCGCAAGTAAGTGCAGGCCGCGAGCCCCAGGCAACTGAACGTGAAGCTGGCGAGGATGGCCGCCGGCCAACAGAGAATCACCCACCACGTCTGCGCGTCACCCAGCAGCGCCATGCAGAGCAGGAATGAGAGGGCGTAGAGGGCGGCGCGCGCGAGGGCCCACAGAGCCTCACCGAAGGCGATGTCGTTGGCGTCGAGCGGCGTCGCGAGGAGTGAGTCGTAGCTATGTGAAACCTTAAGTCGGAAAAAGGGATTGAAAATTGAGTCAATGATGGCGCCATTCATCGCCGAGGTCGCCAGCATGCCTGGCGCGACGAAGGCGGCGTAACTAACGACTTTTGAGCCCACGGTCACGGTGCCCACGAGGTGGTTGAGACCGATGCCGATGCTGAGTAGGTAGAAGAGAGGTTCGAAGAATCCCGAGACGAACATCAACCAACGCTTTTTGTAGACCTCGAAGTTGCGCTCCACGAGCCGGAGCGCGCGTTTCGAACCGAAGCTGGGAAGTACGCGACCCATCATTAGTCCACCAATCGCCGGGTCAAGGTGCGCTGGCCCCACCAGAGTCCGGCCAGCAACATGGCAAACAAAACGGCGAGGTGAGCGACGATTGGTCCGAGGCTGCCCTGGCCGAAGGCGGCCGACCGCGTGAGTGCGACGCCGTGGTACAACGGCATTAACTGAACAATGGGCTGTAGACCCGAAGGGTAGGCCGACAGAGGATAAAACGTTGCCGAGAAAAGAGTCATCGGCACGACGGCGAAGCGATAGATGTAGGCGAAGGACGTATCTTCTTCGCAGGTCGCGGCGTAGGCAACGAGTGGGGCGGCGATGGCCACCGTCATCAGGGCCCCGAGCAGTGGAAGCGTCAGCGCCCACCATGACGCCAGTACCCCGAAGGCGCCGAAAGCGATGGTGTAGACCAGTCCCGTGAACAACCCACGCGTGGCCAACCACGTGAGTTTGCCCCAGAGGAGGTCACGCGGTTCGAGCGGGGTGGAGACGGCAGCGTGGTAGCTGCGCTCCCACTTAAGACCTGCGAGCACCGGGTAGAGCGATTCGCTCTCACCGAGTTGCAGGGCGGTGGTGGCGAGCAGGCCGGGGGCAATGAAGTGTAGGTACGTCTGCCCCGCCACCAGCCCGGCGTGGGCGCTTACCAAGTGACCAACCCCCACCCCCATGGCGCCGAGATAGAAGACGGGAAAGAGCACGGTGGAGTAGACCGATCCCTGCCACGTTTGGCGGAACTGCATCGCGTGATGCCACCAACTGCGACGCCACCGTGGCCAGCCCATGGTCGTGACTGCGGTCGTCATCAGTCGATCAGGGTGCGGCCGGTGAGCCGCAAGAAGACGTCCTCGAGCGAACTGCGGCGGACGAGCGCACTGTCGGGAACGATGCCCTGGGCGTGCAGCTGTTGCAGCGTGGCGTCACCATCGTTGACGTAGAGCAGAATGCGGTCTGGCAGTACTTCGACCCGCTCGGCCAGCGGCTGGAGTTGGTCGCGCCACGGGCTGTGGTCGTCAATCCCGAAGCGCAACTCCACGACCTCGCGAGAGGCGTGGGCCTCAATGAGGTCACGCGGGGCACCTTCGGCAACGAACGTTCCCTTGTCCATAACGACGAGTCGGTCGCAGAGGTGCTCCGCTTCGTCCATGTAGTGGGTCGTGATAATCAGGGTCACACCGTCACGCTTGAGGCGATAGAGCCGCTCCCACAGGAGGTGACGAGCTTGGGGGTCGAGTCCGGTGGTGGGCTCGTCGAGGATCAAGATATCGGGGCGGCTGATGAGGGCCCGCGCAATAGTGAGTCGTCGGCGCATACCGCCCGAAAGCTGGTCAACCTTGTCGTTGGCGCGATCGGTCAGTTGCGCAAACTCTAAGAGGTCGTTCGCTCGTTCACGAACGACCGCTCGCGGCAAATCAAAGTAGCGACCGTACATTTCGAGGTTGAGTCGCACGGTGAGGTCAAGTTCAAGGGTGTCTTCCTGGGGGACGACACCGAGTCGAGCGCGAATGGCCGACCCCTGTGTTCGCGGGTCCATGCCGAGCACTGACAACGTGCCCGAGGTCGGCTGCGAGCGAGCGGAAATCATCCGCATGGTGCTGGTCTTGCCGGCCCCATTCGGACCGAGAAAGCCGAAGCTCTCCCCCTGGCTGATGTCGAAACTGATGCCCTTGACGGCCTCCGCGTCGCCAAAACGTTTCACGAGATTGGCCGCGTGAAGAATTGGTTTTGTCGTCAAAAGTTCCCCTTTTTGGCCCCGCCAATGGTACTTCGCACGAGTCGTGAGGGGGTCGATGGAAGGCGAGACGAGAGACTCCGACGGCACTGGGACGACACGCCCGGCGGCGGGGTGGTGAAGCGTCAAGACCCCGGCGGACTCTAAGGTGAGATTTATGAAGACACTCATCATTGGTGGTAGTTCCTTCGTTGGCCGCGGCATCGCGCTGGCGGCACTAGAGGCGGGTCACGACGTCACCGTATTCAACCGTGGAGCGACTGCCACAGACTTGCCCAGTGACATCAAACGACTGGTGGGCGATCGGCGCCTTGACCTCAGTGCTCTCGAGGGGCACTCCTTCGACACGACCATTGACGCCATCGCCTACCAGCGGCGTGACGTAGAGCTCCTCCATGATGCGCTGGGAGAGCGCGGTGGCCACTACGTGCAAATCTCGTCGATCTCCGCCTACGAAGAGCCCAGTGCGGTGGGTGCTGACGAAACCACCCCTCTTCTCCAACTCGGTGATGGCGACCCCAACGCCGTGGTCACCAACGAAACCTACGGAGTCCTGAAGGCGGAGTGTGAGCGGGCCGCTACCGAGCGCTTTGGTGACGGCATCACAATCGTGCGACCGACCTACGTCATTGGTGGACACGACAAGACCATGCGTTTCCCCTACTGGGTTGCCCGCATGCAACGGGGTGGCCGCGTGGCCTTCCCCGGTCCCTCAGCCAACGCGCTGCAGTGGATTGACGCCCGAGACCTGGGAGCTTTCGTGGTGGCGCTCAGTCAACGCCGGTACGCCGGTGCCGTCAACGCCAATGGACCGGTTGTCTCATTCGGCGAGATGGTGACGCGGCTCGCGGCCCACGTGGCACCCGAGGGAACAACGCTGGTGGAAATTGAAGCGGAGAAAGTACTGGCCATGGAGCTGGGTGGAAAATTCCCCCTCTGGACCGGCTCGCTGAGTGAGACCATGCTGGCAATGAGCAATGCGAAGGCACTCTCGCTCGGGATAACGCTGCGGAGTCTGGAAGAGAGCGTTGACGACACGGCGGCGTGGTTCGCGGATCGACCATGGCCCGAGCAGTGGTTGACGCCCGCTGAAGAGCAGCAACTCCTCGACTGATTTATAGAGTCCCCCTCGGGTGTGGGGTGGTGGTTTGTGCACAGAAGTAAAAGCAATGTCCCCTTTCACGCGGACGGTGCTTCGACCACTCTTCGTTTGCGGTGTCAACGGCAACGTAATTTTTCCTACCGCTACAGGAAGTAATCATTCGC
>DAIPLC010000025.1:0-13935 GCA_036769405.1 Acidimicrobiales bacterium | reverse complement strand
GGGAAGGTCTCTGGCTCGGGTGACGGCGGTACGTCCGAGGGCAGTCCCGTGGCCCGCTCCACCGCGTCGGCAACTTCTTCCCGGATGCTCGGAATGGGCTTCAGTTCACCGCGGGCAATCATCTGCTGGTAACTCGTGATGTCGCGAGCGCCGCTTTCGGCGAGGATGTCGTAGCGACGCTCCATTTCTTTGACAGCCCAGTGGAGTGTGCCGGCGGCCTTCTTCGGGTCGACGACGACGGGCGCGAGCAGGTGAGGCAGGTCGTTGTACTGGCCCATTTCCACCCGCTTGGGGTCGATGAGGAGCAACCGAAGTTGGTCGGGCGTGGCGCGCATCACCAGCGACGTGATGAGTGAGTTGATGCACGACGACTTACCGGCACCGGTTGCACCAGAAATCAGGACGTGCGGCATTTCGCCGAGATTCAACACAATGGTCTTTCCGGAGATGTCGCGACCAATTGGTACGTCGAGCGGATGCGTCGACGCGATGGCTTCCTCGGTGGCGAGGAGGTCGCCCAGCACCACCAACGTACGCTGACGGTTCGGTACCTCGACACCAATCGCCGATCGACCAGGGATGGGCGCGAGAATACGAACGTCGGGCGTCGCCATGGCGTAGGCAATATCGCGGTTGAGCGAGGTAACGCGCGCCACTTTCACCCCAGGTCCGAGTTCGAGTTCGTACCGCGTCACTGTTGGCCCGACGGTAAAGCCCACCAGCGTCGTGTCAACACCATGTGCCGTAAGCGCCTCTACCAATTCAGCTCCGGCAGCTTCAATGGCGTCGCGGTCCTGACGCTGCTCCTTGACTCGGGTCAGCAGCGACATCGACGGCAGTGTCCACGAGCCGGTTTGCACGGGTGACTTGGCCGGTGCGGCTGGTGCTGGCGCCTTCTCCTCGACCGGTTCATAGGACGCCTCGTAGGGGTCAACCTCAAGCACCGAAGAGGAAGCAGGCTCCTGCACCAGTTCCTCCGCCTTCTCAGCGGCAGGACGACTTTGGCGGCGCGGCTTCACCACGGGCTCCGGCTCGACGGGTTCAGCGGCCACCTTAGGTCGCGCCGTCCACCACTGGGCGGCTCGGGTCGCCAGAGCTTTGGTCAAGGCGACCAGCGCGGCAACCAGCACTCGAAGGCCGATTGAAGTGGCGAACATGATGCCCACCACCGCGATAGCCACCAGCAACACACCGGCCCCCAGCGCTCCCAGCCAGTGGCGTAACGAACCACCGATGGCGATACCAATCCATCCACCAGCCCGCCCGAGAACGGCGCTGGAGGCGCCATAGGACGGATGATCGCTGGCGACGTCGCTCAATCCACTGACAGCCGTGACAAGAAGGCCAATACCCCAGGTGAAACGAGCCCGTTCAAATTCGACGCGTCCGAGTACGAGGGCACCCGCCAAGACCACGAGGGACACGGTTAGGGCGTATCGTCCAAGCCCCATCACACTCTCGAGGGCGGCCGCGATGACGCGACCCACGGGTCCCAGGGCGCCGATTTCGGCTAACAACCCAAAGACACCAACGACGAAAAAGGCCACAATCCAGATGTCTCGCTCGTGGCGTGCCCACACCGAGTCCTGCTTCGCCGCGAGTTTGGCGGTGCGCTTGGGCGCGGGTTTGGATTTTCGTGCGGTGGCCACTCCTCAACGATACCGAACTAGTGTTCGCTTTTCGTGCTCTCTGGGTAATGTACTTCCATGGCTCGTCCACTTGACCCCACCTCTCAGCAATTAGCCGAGCGCCTCGGCGTGTCGGCGGCCGTCCTCACCGTTCAATCAGCCAGCCAGTTGAGTCCCGAGCTCTACGAAGTCACGCTGCACGGGGAGGCCTCACTCGGTGGTGCGCCTGGCAATGACGTCATGGTGCTCGTTCACGACGCACAGGGTCGACCAACGCGTCGTCGTTACAGCGTGCGTCACCGCGACGATGACGCCAACACCATCACACTCTGGATCGTGACCAATCACGAAGGACCCGGCGCCTCGTGGGCGATGTCATGCGCGGTTGGAGATGAGGTAGACATCGTCGGACCACGGGGCAAGATCACCCTTGACCCGATGGCTGATTGGCACCTCTTTCTCGGCGACACGACTGGATTGGCTTCCTTTTACCGAATGGCGGAGGCCATTGAGGTGCCTGGCAAGGCGATCTTTATTGTCGAGGTCGACACAATGGACGATGCCCGCACCGCATTATTTGACGAGGGACTGGGTGTCACGGGCATCTTCGTTGAACGACAGGGTCGCGAGTACCACGATCCCGCTGGTCTGCTCGCCGGCCTAAGCGCCTTCGACTTCCCCGAGCACGTGGGGCAGGCCTACGTCTTCGCCGAGTTTTCGGTCGTGAAAACCTTGACCACAGTCCTACGCGATCGCGGGCTCACTGACGAGCAGATCCGTACAAAATCCTTTTACCGCACCGGTCGAGCCAATGCCGGCAACGGTGAGCCCGAAAAGGACTAGAGGACGAGTACGGCCACCATCAAGACGGGCTGGCGACGGAATTTCTGACCGAGGAGTCGTCCCGCTGCTCGCTGCGCCACCTTTGACAGTTCGTCAGCGTCCCGCACACCTTCGGCCAGTGAAGCTTGCAGCGAGTCGCGTACGGACTGGGTAATGGCGTCAACAACACTGCGGTCGTGATCACCGTCAAACCAGCCGCGCGTCGTTACCTTGACGGGCTGTGCGAGCGTGCCGGAGTGTTCATCGACACCCGCTGAGATCTGCACGACGCCATACGCGGCGAGCATACGACGCTCCTCGAGGGGCTTCTCATCCAAGTCTCCCGCCGAGCCGTCGATGTAGTGGAAGCCCGCGGGAACCTGACCTGCGCGACGGATACCGTCGAGCGACACTTCAATCTGGTCACCGTCTTCGCAGATCAAGATGTGCTTGTCACCCAGACCCATCGAGGCGGCCAGGTCGGCGTGGTGTCGCAGGTGACGGTACTCACCGTGCACGGGGACGAAGTTCCGGGGTCGCAGCAACTGGTGGAACGTCCGCAACTCGCCCTGGCGAGCGTGACCCGAGGCGTGGACTGGTTCGTGGCCTGAGTGAATGACCTCGGTGCCAGCTCGGTGCAGGTCATCGATAACTCGTCCGACCGACCACTCGTTACCGGGAATCGGGTGCGAGCTCAAGATAATTGTGTCATCAGCGCCGACGGTGAAGTTACGGGCGTCACCGCGTGACAACTTCGACAGTGCGGCCATGGGTTCACCTTGTGACCCGGTGCAGATGACGCAGACTTCGCCCGGTTCGTACCGCGAGACGTTCTCGATATCGATGAAGTCGGCCATGTCGACGTGCAGCAAATTCAATTTGCGGGCCAGCTTGACGTTGGCCTCCATGGAGCGGCCCATCAGGGCGACTTTGCGCCCCTGGCCACGAGCGACGTCCACGATCTGCTGAACACGGTGAATGTGGCTCGCGAAGCAGGCCACCACCATGCGCCGGTTCGGGCGCTCGAGAAAGAGACGGTTGAGCGCGCCACCGACGGACTTCTCCGACGGGGTGAAGCCGGGCTCTTCCGCGTTGGTGGAGTCACACAACAGCAGCGCAACCCCCTCATCGCCTAACGCCGCCAAACGGGCGACGTCCGTCCGTCGATTGTCGATTGGGGTGAGGTCGAGTTTGAAGTCGCCCGAGTGCACGATGATGCCGGCCTTCGTGTGGAAGGCAATGGCGTGGGCACTGGGCACCGAGTGGGTAACGGGGATGAATTCGACCTCGAACGGTCCGATGCGACGGCGTTCACCGTCGGTGACCTCAATGAAGGTCAGATCGTGCGCGACCTTGGCCTCAGTGAGGCGGTGACGAGCGAATCCGAGGGTCAATGCCGAGCCGTAGATGGGGACGTTGACGTCCTTAACGAGGTAACGCAGGGCCCCGGTGTGGTCTTCGTGGCCGTGGGTCAACACGATGCCGTCGATCTTGTCCTTGCGTTCAATCAGCCAACGGAAGTCGGGCAGGATGAGGTCCACCCCGTACATGTTGGGCTCGGGGAACATGAGGCCGGCATCGACGATGACGTAGCGTCCATCTTGTTCGAGGACTGCACAGTTACGGCCGATTTCGCCGAGTCCGCCGAGGAAGGTAACGCGAACGGTGGGCTTAGACACGAGCAGCCGTCAGCGTCGACACGAGCGAGGACGCCGCGTAGTCAATGACATCGTCACTGTCACCGAGTGGCAAACGACACTGGCCCACGTTGAGACCGAGTGCGCGCATCGCGGCCTTGGCCGGGACGGGGTTCGGGTATGCCTCGGACCCTTCAAAGGCGTACGAGCTCGCGAGAGAGGCATTGATGCGTCGGGCGACCTCCCACTCGTTGGCGGAAGCGTGACGGACCATGGCACTCATTTCATCGCCCACCCAGTGTGAACACACTGAGACAACCCCCACGGCACCAATCGCCATGAAGGGCAGGGTGAGGGCATCATCACCGCTGTAGAGATCGAAGTCGTCGCCGAGCGTCGCCTTGGTCTGCGCTGCCGCAGCCAACTGACCCGACGCATCCTTGAGGGCGACAATGTTCGCCACCGTTCGCACCAACTCGATGGTGGTCGAAGGTTGAAGCGCCCGACCAGTACGGGTCGGGATGTCGTAGAGCATGACGGGCAGGGGTGTCGCGTCCGCGATCGCGGCGAGGTGTTGCGCAATGCCGCTCTGGCTCGGCCGAGCGTAGGCCGGGGACGTGGCGAGAACACCCGCCACACCGAGGGCGGCAACTTCCTTCGTCAGATTCACTGAACACGCCGTGTCGGCCGAGGAAGTACCCGCCAGCACTGGTACCGTCACCGCTTCGGCGACAGCGGCAAAGAGCGCAAGTTTCTCGTCATCACTCAACGCACTTCCCTCGCCCGTTGAGCCGGCGAGAACGAGACCGTCGCTTCCGTGTTCTACGAGGTACCGAGCCAGCGAAATCGCAACATCGAGATCGAGCGCACCATTGGCATCAAACGGGGTCACCATCGCGGTGAGCACGGTGCCAAAGCGAGGTGGTTTCATGCGTCAAAACTACCAGCCTTCCTCAACGCGGAACGTCACTTGCGACGGCCCACTGGGATACGGCCCTTACGAGAGCTTGATATCGAGCAGTGCGGGCGCCCCTCGGTGGTGAGCCGCGTCCACCGCTACGACGGATAACACGACGAAGCCACCATGTCGGGCCAGTAGGCGACGCGGCAGCACACAGGACGGCGACGTGACAAAGAGCGAGCGAGCAGTGCCACCATTGCATTCGTAGCCAATGATCGGGCTCGCCGTCGATCGCACGGCCGGCGTCCATCGGAGCACCGTCGAGGCCGCACCAGGCACGAGTCGGAGGTTTAGCGGCGCTGTTGGGCCGGTGCCAACCGGCGACACAAATCGAACTGGTGAGGACATAACGGAAGACGTCCGACCGAGCACGTTGACCGCCGTCACGACGAAGGAGTACGAGGTGGACGCAGCGAGTGACGACACCAAGCACTGACGACTTGTTGACAACTTGCAAACGACACCGGCTGAGTGTCCATTGCGGAACGCAGTCACGAGGTAGTGCGTGGGAAGGTTGCCATCACTCCCGGCCGTAAAGCGAAGTGTTGCTGTATTTGCGTACTGTCGGACGACGACGTCACCGGGTCGACCGGGTCGAGCAAACGCCCCACTGGGCCCATGACTCGAGGTGGAGCCGACGCCAGCAACCTCCTGAATCGCTCCCCCGGTGGTAAACCAGAAATTTCCCTTGGAGTCGAAGGTGGCGAAGTACACACGATTGGGCGAGACGTCCGGATTGATGAGGGGGGCGCCCAACGGCGCGCCCGACACCGAAAAGCCTCGCACTACGTCGCCCCCGGTCGAGATAGCCCACAAGTGACCGACCCGATCGACCGCAATTGCCCCCACGTCATTGGTCGCACTCACGGTGACGCCCGTGGGTAGGCCCGCCGGAGAGTACTGCACGACACCGCCGTCTTCCACGACCCAGATACGACCAGCGCCATCAATAGCGACCGGATGGTCGGTTGCGGAAAGTCCGGTAATGCGAATGCCCGTCACTCTTCCATCGGTGCTGTACTGCGTGACGTTGCCCGACAAGTCGGAGACCCAGAGGCTCCCCTGAGGGTCTACCGCTACGCCCCACGGACTAGCACTAACTGTCGACACTCGTGCGCCGTTCGACCTCAGGTGCAGAAGGCCACTGGGCTGAAAACACGTCGCCCACAGGGAGCCGTTGGCTGCGCTGGCCAAGCCCGAAGCGTTGCCCGAGCAGTTCGACAAAGTGAGAACCGGCGAACCAGACACGCTGCCACCGGACGAGTCAATGTTCGTGATGTCACCAGCCCCCGTGGCATTTTCCACCCACACGGTGCCGTTGGCACCGGGAGAAATACCAATCTCGAGGTGGCCCGCCGGCGCCACGAGTGGCTTCTGCCACAGCGGGGTCGCCGAGACCGGCGAGATGGTGATCACACCCAGCGCCAGAAGTACCGAGGAAAGGAGGAGTGATTGTCGTTGACGCTTCATTAGCGAATCCATCCTGCTGAGCTGTAATTCCACGGATTAGGGAGGTGGCAGTTCGTGAACGAGTTACCGCCCGATTGGGTGTTGGTGAAATTGGCCTTGCTGCCAAGGGTGAAATCGCCGTAGAGGCGCGAATTCCAGAGAATGACGTTCGTAAAGTTCACGTTGGACGACAGGCTCGAGCTTCCTTGGATGCTGTCGTTGATCAGCGTCGCACCAGTGAGGTTCGCGTTATACAAATTGCCCAACAGCGTGAGGTCGTGGTCCGACAGCACTGCCGAGGTCAATGTTGCGTTCTCCAAGTAGGCCCCGTTGAGGTTGGTCGATGCGTCGAAGTACGTATTCGGCATATAGGCACTGTCGAAGTGCACCGACTGGAGATTGACGCCCACAAATGTCACGCCGCTGAAGTTTCGACCATAGCCCGCCGCTCCGCCAAAGTCGCAGCTCGTCAAGTTGGCGCCCACGAACGACACGTTTGGACCCTCTAAAAAGCCATTACAGAGGTAGTAGCCCCCAGGGAGTTGTGGCGACCCCTGGACGCCGCTCGATACGACCCCCGACAAATTCGCCCCGTTCAGGTTGGCGCCTGTCAGGTTGGCATTAGTCAGGTTGACATCCGTCAGATTGGCGTTTGAAAGGTTGACGCCGCTCAAGTTCGCCCCCTGGCCGACCATTGAGCCATTGACGTAGGCCCATCCGGGTGACGTCACGGACTGGGGCGTACCAGTCATAACGCCGGTAGCGCCCCAGCTCGACTGATTCCACGTCTGACAGATCACCTGATTGACCTCGTAGACGGACAGGAAGTTGTTCTGACCGGGGAAGGCCTGCGAGTAGCCGTACTGACCGCCGTGGTAACTAAGCGTCAGCTGGAAGCCCACGATCCACTGCCCCACCGGGCAACTCCAATTGGTCGTGTTGTAGCCATTCGAACCACCGTTCGCTCCCCAGGCCATATTGGCGTTGTAGGCGTGCGATTCGGTCGGGAAATCGGCGCACTCGAGACCACCATTGGTGAAGCCACCTCGGAGGGTGGCCTGCAGGCCAAATGCCGCTTGGCCATTGCCGCAGTTGGAGTTAATAGAACCGTTGTTGGTATTCGAGCTGTTGTAGAGCGCATTCTCCGGCACGAAGTTGTTCGCGTTATCGAGACCACCCGACGACGTCACTGGCGCGCAGTTGAAGACGAAGTTTTCGGTTGCGTTCTCACCGTCGGTAGTGCCGAGCGCCAACTGGGACACGACGTACCCGGTCGGGCACATGAAAGTCGTTGGTCCAGTGGCGTAGAGGGAACCACTGCTCTTGCCCCAGTTGAGGGTGTAGGCATTGATTGACCCAGGTGTGGCGGGGCGATTCAAAACAGTATTCGCGACGTTCGCGTTCGACAGGTTGGTACCGGAAACGTTGACATTGGTCATGTTTTGACCACTGAGGTTCCAGTTCGAAAGATCGAAGCCTGACAAATTGACACCCGGACCAACCAACGTGTTCGACGGTCCATTGCCCACGTTGCCCGGTCGCGAGACCAACTGGAAGCCTGGAGGTAGCGACACATTGGCGGTGTTTCCTAGGTCGTGGAACAGCGCGTTTGAAAGGGTGACGGAGGAGAGATTCGCGGCGAACAAGTTGGCATTGGTCCCGAGATCGGCGTTCGTGAAATCGGTGGCGGCAAAATTCGAACCAGAAAGGTCGGCACCTCGGATGACGGCGTTCGCCAAGGACGGACTGCTGAGCGAGCTCCAGTCTTGATTCGAGAGATCGACATTTGGTCCGAGGAGCCAAAAATCACTGTTGTTGCCACTGCTGTTGGTGAAGCCCGCTTGTGCACCGACGCTCGAACAGGTCCAGCCCGAGGGCAAGGCCCCGCTCGATGGACAGGCGGCCAGAAAGCCCGATGACACCCCACTCAGGGAGAGTCCACTGAGATTCGCACCGGACAGATCAGCGAAGGCAAGATTCGCACCGGGTCCCGCGAGGAACGTCCGCGGCGTACTGGGTCCGGCATTGAAGACCTGCCACCCACTGGGCAGCGCGGCCGGCAGTGAGGTTGACGAGCACGAGCCCGACCACGACTGCGAGGAAGGCGTAAACACGTAGCCCCCACCGCAGAAGTCGACATTCACGGCGTACAGCTTGGAGACGTTGCTCGGGAAGGTCGTCCCCGCAAGGTCGGCATTGCCAAAGTTGACCGAAGCCATGGTGGCGCCAGCGAAGGAAGCATTTGTTACGTTGGCCGCCGTGAAGTTCGCTCCCGTGAGGTCCGTGTTCGCAAAGTTGCCACCTACCAGCACCGAACCGTAAAAGTTGGCCCCGCGCAGGTTGACGTTGCTGAAGTTGGGTGACGAAAAGGTCGTCGTCTGCAGGTTCGCATTCTCCAAGTTCGCGTTCGGTCCGACGAGGTAGCCGTAGAGAGGTGTTTGCCACCAGCCACTCGGCAGCGACGGCGATCCACTGATCGAGCCAGTAATCAAACCATTCAGATTGCTGGCACCCACAACGGCAAGATTGCACCCCGACAATGACGCGCCAAAGAGCGAGACATTGGTGAGGGAAGTGCCGCTGGAGAGCCCCGTACCAGTGCCCAACGTGGATTGGGCCAAGTTCGAGAGATTCAAATTGGCCCCGGCAAAGTTTGCCGTCGAGAGGTCGAGGCCGCTAAGGGTAGAGGACTGGAGGGAGGCCCCCGTGAAGTTCGTGTTCGACAGCGAGGATGAGGCAATGCTGATGCCATCGAGCACGGCATTGGTCAAGTTGGCGTTCGACAGATTCACATTGGTAAGTGCCGCGTTCTGCAAGTTGGCCCCCTGCAGGTTCGCGCCCGGACCCACGAGGTAACCAAGCACCAGTACGGTGCCACTTGGCAATTGCGGTGAGCCGGAGACGCCGCCCGACACCACGCCCGTCAGCGTGCTCGTCGTCATATTCGTATTGTTGAGCACCGCACTCGTCAGGTAGGCATTAGTGAGGTTGGCGTTAGTGAGATTGGCGTTCGAAAGATTCGTGCCGATCAGGTACACCCCCGTCAAGTTGACCCCCTGGAGCGAGAGCCCACTCATGTTCTGCCCCGACAAGTTGGAGCCCGGACCGACGAGGAAGCCACCCGGCACCAACACCCAATTGCTGGGCAGTTGCGGCGCGGTACCGCTGTAGGTGATGCCGGCCGAAATGATGCGGAAGAGCGAGGCGTTGGAAAAGTTTGCGTTCGTGAGTATGGCACCGGTGAAGTCCGCCCCACTGCTTTGCAAGGTGATGGTGGCTGAAGCGCCATGGGTAGCCGCCGAAGAGCCGAACTGTCCTCGGAGAATCGACCACACGGTGGAACCGTTCGTCGGACCCTGAACGAGGACATTCTCATTATCAATGGTGACAACGAAGGAAGCATTGGTTGGAAAGCCTGCGGCCGATGAGACGGTGATCGTCGTTTGGCTCGAGGACATACTGTTCTGCCCCGCGACCGTTGTTGTCGTGGCAATGGGACTGAGGTTGGCGCCCGAAAAATTGACATTGGTTAGGGTCGCCCGCAGGAAGGTGGCGGCGTTGAGCAGCGCGTTCGACAGATTCGCACCCGTCAAATCGAGGCCGTTGAAGTTCGCTCCGACGAGGTTCGCGCCCGCCAGATTGGCCCCACGACCAATGAGGTAGCCATTCGACACGATCCAGCCCGAGGGCAGTATCGGCGTACCAGTAACGGAGCCCGACGTTATGCCCGACAGGTTGGTCTGTGAGAGATCAGCATTCGTTAGCGTCGCCCCACTGAGATTCATGTTGGAGAGATTCGTTGCCCCTAATTGGGCACCCGAGAGGTTGACGCCGGGTCCAATCAGGTAGCCGTTGGTGAGAATCCAGTTGCGTGGCAGCTGCGGTGAACCAGTAACACTCCCCGACGACACGCCGGTGAGGTCATTGGTGCTTAGAGCGGCACCTGACAAATTCGCCCCATAAAAGTTGACGTTCGTGAGATCCAAATTCGCGAAGTTCACACCAGTCAAGTTCGCACCAGAGAGGTTGACGCCGCGGCCAATGAGCGTACCGCCAATTACCGCCACCCCCGATGAGACGATGGGTGACCCGGTGATACCACCCGACACCACGCCCGTGAGGGTGGCGTTGCGTAGGTCGATTCCGGCGAGATTGGCGTTGGCCAAACTTGCATTCGTCAGGTTCGCACTGGGTCCAACGAGGTACCCATTGAAGATGCCCCAACCGGTCGGCAAGGTCGGCGCAGTGGTCGCACTGAGTTGACCGGAGGAGATCTGGGTCATCGTGGCCCCCAAAAACGACGCACCGGTCACCGTGGCCGCCAGAAGCGAGGCGTTGGACAGCGTCGCATTGACCAGCGACGCATTCGAGAGGTCCACGCCGAATACTGTCGCCCTAGCAAGAGTGGCACTGTTCAGGAGTGCATTCGCCATCGAGGACAGGGACAAATCGGCTCCCGACAAATTGGCACCCGTGAGGTTGGCATTGGCGAAATTAGTTGTCGCCAACTTGAAGGAGGAGAGATTGAGACCCTGGAGCGAAGCGTTCGACAAATTGGCACCCGCACCGATGAGGTAGCCGTTGAGCAGTGCCCACTGAACGGGCAGTGTCGGAGCAACTGATGCGGTCACCGCGCCGGAGATAACACCGGAGAGGTTGGCACCGGTGAAGTTGGCGCTCGTGAGGTTGCACCCCGTCAAGATGAAGCCGGTGAGCGAGGAATTCGAGAAATCGACGCCGGTCAGATTCGCACCAGTGAAGTCCACTCCCGAAAGTCCGGTAACGCCGGAAAGCGAGGCCCCCGTGAAGTCCACTCCCGAGAAGTTGGCCGAAGAACCAATCAGGAATCCCGACCGCAGGCTCCAGCCGTTTGGTAATTGCGGCGAACCGGTGGTGGATCCGGAGCGGATACCCGTCAATGACGACGAGGAAAGATTCAGCGCACCCAGCGACGTTGTGGTGAAGTCGGCATTGGTGAAGTTCGCCCCGGTGGCGGAAACTTTGCCGGACGGGGTGAAGACGACGCCACCGAGATCAACCGCACCGAAGACAGCACCCTGAAGGACGGCGCCGGCGAGATTCGCACCATTGATGGTGGTGGAACCATTCATCCGTACGTACGACAAATTCGCACCAACGAGAGTGGCGTTCGAGAGGTTGGCCCCCGACAGGTTTACGTAAGAGAGATTCGCGCCCGAAAGGGTCGCGTTCGACAGGTTGACTCCAGCGAATGAGGTGGTTGGCATCAATGCAACCACGGCCCCAAGGCGGTGGGCGTAGGCACGGGTACTCGCAGCTCCACGGACCACGGTCCACGTCGTGGTCCCGGCACCGGCAGTGACCGTCATTGTTTCGTTGTCAATGCGGATTTGGAACGAGCCCGACTGCGGGAAGAAGGTCGCGGAGGCGACGACGAGGGTCGTTGATGAGGCTGACACCGCTGTCGTCTGTGACAGTGACGATGACACCACCGAGGTGGTCGTTGGGGAGAATGAAGCAGCAGTCAAGTTGACCCCGGGGGCGAGCAGGTAGCCGCTGGTAATACTCACACCCGTCGACAGGATTGGTGCCGTCGAGAACTGAACACCGCCACTTTGCACATTGGTGAAGGTGTCACCGAGCAAATTCGTTCCCGTGAGGGTCGCACCTGTGAGTACCGCTCCACTGAGATCAGTATTCGACAGGTCGAGACCCGAGAGTTGAGCGTTGGACAAATTAGCCCCTGGGCCAATCAACCAACCACCGATCACTTTCCATCCAGTGGGAAGCTGGGGTCGCACCGAACCACTTACGCCCGAAGCGGCCAACGACGAGAGCGTCGCGCCCGACGCATTGATGCCGGAGAGTGTGCAACGAGTCAAGGTCGCGCCCGTCAAGTTGGCCGATGACAGATTGGCATTGGTCAAGTCGACACCGTCAAAGGTGGCGTACGACAGATTTGCGTTGCTGAGATTGATACCGGCGAGTGACACACCGCTACCCACTGTTGCTCCCGCTAAGTTCGCTTTCGCACCGAAAAGGTACCCCGACTGAAGCAGCCAGCCGCTGGGAAGTGCCAAGGGCGACCCGATAACGCCGCCACTCGAGACTCCCTGCACATTCGAACTCGAAAGATTGACGTTGGTGAGCGTTGCGAAACTGAGTTGCGCATTGACAAACGTTGCATTGCTGACGATTGCGCCCGTCAGGTCAGCACCAGTGAGGTTGGCCCCAGTAAGGTCAGCGTTGGTGAGGTTCGCCCCGGCGAGTGACGCACCCGAGAGATTGACCCCGTTGAGCGAGGCCCCACTAAGGGTGGCATTAGCGAGATTGGCATTTTGTCCAATGAAATAGCCATTAACTTTGTTCCAGCCACTGGGCAATGTTGGATCACCGGAGATGCTTCCCGACTGAACGTTGAAGAGCGTGGCTGACGCCATGCGCGTGCCGGTCAAATTGTCACCACTCATGTTGACGCCACTCAGTACCGTTCCCGAAAGATTCACATTCGAAATGTTGGCGCTCGACAAATCAGTACCGATGAGCGTGGCATTCATCCAACTAACGCCTTGGAGATTGGCACCGTTGAGCGTGGAACCGGTATCAAACGACGTGTTGATCATCCAGTCATTCGACAGATTTGCTCCATGCAGATCACAGTTTTGAAAGGTCGCCGAGGCCAGCCCCACACCGCCATAGGGGACGCCCGAAAGATTGGCGTTCGAGAAATTCACGTTGATGAAGGTGGCGTACGACAGGTCCACGCCGGCCTGACCATTCGCACTCCCGTAGTTGCTGAGATTGATGCCACTCAAATTGACACCCGAGTACAACATGCTCCGCCCGAAAATGAAGCCCGCCTGAGAAAAATACGTACCAGAAAGTATCGGCATACCGACGTCGCTGCCCGTCTGAACGTTGGTGAAATTAACGTTCGTCATGTTGGCACCCGACAACATGTCGCCAACGAGGGTGGACCCGGTCAAATTGACGTTCGAGAGATTGGCGTTCGTAAAGTCAACATTGTTCAGGTTCAGTCCCGACAGGTCACTATTGGCAAGGTTGACGCCCTGGCAACTGCGCCCACACGTCGGCACACCCGAGCTCGCGTGGTCGTAGCGATGCCCTGGCTGATTGTTCGCCGTGGTCGTTGCACCGGCGATGTCGGCGTGCAGTAGCCACGTCGTCGACGCCAGGACGAGCGGAAGAAGTACGAGGGTCAGTAAGAGCCTCGGTCGCAGTTGTCGGTTTCGAATACGGCTCATTGGCGTGTCCACTGTGGTAGTCATGTCGTCGTTCCTGCGTTCCTAAATCCTGAATTTGAAGGTGGCGCCGCGGAAGCCAGCCCGCACGTTGCCCTGAGAATCAATGCTGGCACCGACGGTGGCCAACGAGTGAGTGCTGCCCCAGTGAGAGGTGTCCGAGCAACGCCACGATGACGGGTCGTACCAGCGACCAC
>DAIPLC010000152.1:0-3261 GCA_036769405.1 Acidimicrobiales bacterium | reverse complement strand
CGTCGTTGGTCTTGGTGGCGACTTCCTTCACCAACTGGGCACCCATGTTCTCGAACGGGTCCTCGAGCTCGATTTCGCGAGCGATCGACACACCGTCGTTCGTGATGGTGGGGGCACCGAACTTCTTGCCAATGACCACGTTGCGACCCTTGGGTCCCAGCGTGACCTTGACGGCGTCGGCGAGCTTGTCGACACCGGCTTCGAGGCCGCGACGGGCCTCTTCATCAAACTTAAGCATCTTTGACATGGCGACTCCTACTTCGTGATGGTGGCGAGGACGTCACGGCCGGAGAGGATCAAGAGGTCCTCACCGTCGACCGAGATCTCCGTGCCGCCGTACTTCGAGTAGACGACCGTGTCACCGGTGTTGACACCGGTGGGGATCAGTTCGCCAGAGTCCGAGCGACGGCCGGGGCCGACCGCGAGGACGGTGCCCTGCTGGGGCTTTTCCTTGGCGGTGTCGGGAATAACGAGACCGGAAGCCGTAGTGGCCTCGGCAACGTTGGGACGGACCACAATGCGGTCTTCGAGCGGTTGCAGCTTCATTTGGTTTTGCCTCCTGGTTATTAGCACTCAAACCTTACGAGTGCCAAATTAGCAGAGTAGTGGGTGGAGTGCCAAGTTGTGACGTTCGATCATATTCATCGAGCTAGACACGACCGTTGTGCGACATGGAAAATCAAACAATGTTGCGCCTAATTAAAGTCATATGGTAAACCATATGACTATGGCACGCAAAGAAGTACTCGTACAGCTCGATGAAGCTCTTGTTGAGCAACTCGACACCATGGCCTCGCAATTGGGCACCAATCGCTCCGCTCTCTTACGAAGTGCTGCCGCTGCGCTTATTTCTGCGCACGAAGAGCGTCTCGCCGACGAGGCCATGCGGCTCGCCTATCGAGATGCCCCCCAGGATCCGATCTTTATACAAGCTGCGCTGCAACTAGCGCGTGAGAACACACCACCCTGGTGAAGCGGGGCTCAATCGTGTGGGCGGATTTAGGAGCGGGTTTCGGCCGACGACCAGTCTGCGTCATTAGCCGAACACCAGCGCTTTTTATCTTGACCTCAGTGGTCTGTGCACCGGTAACGCGAACCATTCGGGGTATTCGGTCCGAAGTCCGCCTAGGTCCGGAAGAAGGTCTCCCGGAAGAATGCGTCATCAACTGCGACAGCATCGTGACTATTTCACTTACAAACTTGATCGGAGAGCCCATTGGCTCTTTATCTCCATTGAGAGAACGTGAGTTGAACCGAGCCCTTCGCTACGCGTTGGCTATTTCGTAGAACGGATGCCGAGAAGCATCTGGACTCCAGCCAGCCAGTGTCGTATGTCGGGGATGCTTTGGGGCCAACGCCGCTACGGGTTCTGCCGCTCCAAGTGCCAGCCACCCTCGACTGGCGTGTAGATCACCCGGTCGTGCAGGCGAGCCGTGCGGTGCTGCCAGAATTCGAACAAATCGGGCACGAGTCGAAAGCCACCCCAGCAGTCCGGCCGGGGAATGTCTCGTCCCGCAAACTCGGCCTCGAGTGCCTCGTAGCGGGCGTCGAAGGCGGCGCGACTCTCGAGGGGTGCACTCTGCTTCGAGGCCCACGCACCGAGTTGATGGCTCCGAGGTCGCGAGAGAAAGTAGGCGTCCGACGCTTCCGCCGACATGCGCTCGACGTGACCCTCGATACGAATCTGTCGGCCCAGTGGTTCGCAGTACCAAAGGAGGGCGGCCACGCCGGTGGCTGCCAGGTCACGACCCTTGCGGGACTCGTAGTTGGTGAACCAGCCGAAGCTGGTGTCGTCGTAGTAGCGCAGCAGCACCATGCGCGTACTGGGCCGGCCCTCGGCCGACACGGTGGTGAGGGCAATGGCCTCGCGCTCGCGCATCTCGGGCTGGGCCTCGTCGAACCACTTCACGAACTGACGGAAGGGGTTGACGTCGGCGTCACTCACGTCAAAGGGAATCCAGCGTTCACTCATACAACCTCCGCTAACGGCCAGTTCGGGCGGGCCGAGAGCGTGAGGTCGCTCGGACCGTTGGCCACGAAGCGGTGCAGGCCGGCCGCACCAATCATGGCGGCATTGTCAGTGCACATTTTGAGCGACGGCAGGTAACTCGGCACGCCGTACTCGGTGGCAATCGCCTCCACGCCTCGACGGAGCGCCGAGTTCGCGGCGACCCCTCCAGCGAGCGCGATGCCCTTGACGTCACGCGCTTCGAGCACCTTGCGCAACTTACGCAGCAACTGTTCAGCCACCGCCGCCTGGAAGGAGGCCGCGACGTCGGCGATCGGCAGATCGGGCTGCTTCTCGGTGGCGCGCACTACGGCCGTCTTCAGTCCCGAGAAAGAGAAGTCGTAGTCGGGGCCCGTCATCGAAATGGGCAGTTTCAGGGACCCCGCGGTACCGGTGACGGCCAGACGGTCAATTTCGGGGCCACCCGGGTAGGGCAAACCGAGCCAACGGGCCACCTTGTCGTAGGCCTCGCCGGCCGCGTCGTCGATGGTTTCACCGAGGACTTCGTGGTGACCGGGTCCGTGCTGCAGCACAATCATCGAGTGACCACCCGAGACCAGCAGCGTCACGATGGGCCACTCGAGGTCAGGTCGCTCGAGCAACGGCGCGAAGAGGTGGCCCTCGAGGTGGTTCACCCCGACGAAGGGCTTGCCCCACGCCAGGGCGTAGGCCTTGGCCGCGGAGAGGCCAATGAGGAGCGAACCAATGAGTCCCGGTCCACTAGTGACGGCTACCACGTCAATGGCCGGCGCGTGGGGGTCGAGACCGGCCTCCAGCAGAGCGCGACGCACGACGGGTCCAATGGTGGTGAGGTGGGCGCGTCCCGCTAGTTCGGGCACCACGCCGCCGAAGGCCTTGTGCTGGTCGATAGAGGATTCGATAACTGAGGAGTGGACGTGGAGGGCGTCGTCAACGACGGCGGCCGCCGTGTCGTCACAACTCGTCTCAATCGCCAGGGCCAGGGTCACGAGAAAATCTTAGGAGTCGGCCGGCAAGTCGAGTTCGCCGAGGTCGGCCCAGAGAATGAGGGCATCCTCGCCGGTCTTCTCGTAGTAACGCTTGCGTACGCCCACTGGCTTGAAGCCGAAGCGGAAGTAGAGCTGGTGGGCACGGGTGTTCGACGTGGCCACTTCCAAGGTGACCCGTTCGACGCCACGAGCCCGAGCATCCGCGAAGCCGTCAGTCAAGAGGGCCGTGGCAATGCTTTGTTTTTTAAAGATACGGCGAACACCGAGAAACGTAGCAACCGTAAG
>DAIPLC010000151.1:0-3269 GCA_036769405.1 Acidimicrobiales bacterium | reverse complement strand
CGTCGGCCGCGGGCACGAAGCCGGCCGTCTCGAACTCGAGGCCCTTGTGGACGAGCAGGGTGGCGTCACCACCGTCGTCGAGCAGCAACGTGGGACCGCTGTGACCGGGCCAACGGAGGAGTTGTTCAGTGCACCACCAGTACTCTTCCAACGTCTCGCCCTTCCAGGCGAAGACGGGCACACCCTGCGGGTTCTCGGGGGTGCCGTTGGGGCCAACGACGACGGCCGCCGCGGCGTGGTCCTGGGTGGAGAAGATGTTGCAGCTGACCCAGCGGACGTCGGCGCCGAGGGCGACCAGCGTCTCAATGAGAACGGCTGTCTGGATGGTCATGTGGAGTGAACCAGCGATGCGGGCGCCGCGGAGGGGCTTCGATTCGCCAAACTCGGCACGCATGGCCATGAGACCGGGCATCTCGTGCTCGGCGAGGGTAATCTCGGCGCGTCCGTACGCGGCGAGGGAGAGATCAGCGACTTTAAAATCGAACGAGGTCATGGTGCTCCTAGAGGGTTGGAAACTTCATCGGGCGTGGACCTCTGTCGCGACCGCCACTAGGCAACTATGTTAGGCGCCCACACGGAATTCCACGACGTCGCCGTCGCGCATGACGTACTCCTTACCCTCAATGCGAGCTTTTCCGGCGGCCCGGACGGCGACCATGGTCCCGTACTCCATGAGGTCATCAAAGGCCACGACTTCGGCCTTGATGAAGTTCTTCTGAAAGTCCGTGTGGATTTCCCCTGCGGCCTCCGGGGCGGTGGCGCCCTGGCGAATGGTCCAGGCGCGGGTTTCCTTCGGGCCAGCGGTCAGGTAGGTCTGCAGGCCCAACGTCGCGAAACCGACGCGGGAGAGCTGGGAAAGACCCGATTCGTGCTGTCCGTAGGACTCGAGTAGCTCCAGAGCGTCGGCGTCGTCCAGCCCGGCGAGCTCGGCTTCGACCTTGGCGCACAGGATGACCGCGGGAGCGGGTGCCACCGAGGCCAGCAATGCGTCACGTCGCTCGGTGTTGCTGAGGGTGTCCTCGTCGACGTTGAAGACGTAGATGAAGGGCTTATCGGTGAGGAGGTGGAGGTCGGCGAGAGCGTCGTGATCAACCCCGCTGCCGATCCGCGACAGCACCTGACCTTCGTTCAAGAAGGCCTGCGCCTTCTTGATTTCGGCCAACTTGAGCGCCACGTCGGGCAGACGCTTCGCGTCACGCTCGAGGCGAGGGATGACCTTGTCGATGGTTTGGAGGTCGGCGAGGATGAGCTCGGTCTCAATGGTGGCCACGTCGCTGGCGGGGTCGATACGGCCGTCGACGTGGATGACGTCATCATCTTCGAACACGCGAACGACTTCGCAGATGGCGTTCGATTCGCGGATTGACGCGAGGAACTGGTTGCCCAAGCCTTCGCCCTCGGAGGCACCCTTGACGATGCCGGCGATGTCCACGAAGGTTACTGACGCCGGCAGGATGCGTTCGGAACTGAAGACCTCGGCCAACTTGGCTAAGCGTGCGTCGGGGACGGCCACGATGCCCACGTTGGGTTCAATGGTGGCGAAGGGGTAGTTCGCGGCCAAGACGTCGTTGTTGGTGAGCGCGTTAAACAGGGTCGACTTACCGACGTTGGGGAGTCCGACGATGCCAATTGAGAGTGCCATAAGACTATTGAGGTTACTCGGCATTGTTCCGGCGGCGGCTCGTGCTGAGTCCCGCTCGCGCGTCCGAAGCCCGTGGGCGGCATCGTGCGGGTGGCTGCCTACGGTACATTTGCCAGATGACGACTTCGACCCTCCTAGCCCTTTCGGGCGTGTCGAAGACCTTTGGCGACACGGTCGCGCTGGCGCCCACGGATCTCAGTGTTGCTGAGGGTTCGTTCGTCTCGGTGGTCGGTCCCTCGGGCTGTGGGAAGTCCACGTTGTTCAACCTCATCGCCGGGCTCCTCACACCCGATGATGGCGCCATCGCCATCAACGGATCCAACGTGGTGGGTTCGACGGGTCACGTGGGCTACATGCTGCAGAAGGACTTGCTCGTACCGTGGCGAACGGTGCTCGACAACATCACGATGGTCGCGCGCCTCACCCGCTCGGTCACCGACGAGGATCGGGTGCAGGCCACCGCCATCGCGGAGCGGTACGGCCTCGGTGACTTCCTCAACCATTATCCGAAAGCGTTGTCGGGTGGCATGCGCCAGCGGGTCGCCTTCATGCGCACCCTCGTTACGCCCCACCCGCTGTTACTCCTCGACGAGCCCTTCGGGGCGCTCGACGCACAGACTCGCCTAGAGATGCAGCAGTGGCTCCTCGACGTTTGGCGCGAGTCGGGGCGCACGGTCTTGTTCATTACCCACGACGTCGACGAGGCGATTTTTCTTTCCGACCGGATCATTGTGATGTCGCCTCGGCCGGGGCGTATCGTGGCGGACCTGGCGAATCCGATCCCTCGTCCCCGAGATTTCGATTCGCTGACCACGCAGGCCTTCGTGGAACAAAAGAGCACCATTATGAAACTGCTGCACGGTGACCGTCGTGCGTAAGGTGCTCAAGAACATTGGCATTCCGATGCTGTCGATTGTGCTGCTCCTGGTCGTATGGCAGGCCATTGTGGTGGGTTTTCACGTGCAGTCCTACATCGCACCCCGTCCACTAGCGGCGCTGCGCTCCATCACCACCAACTGGTCCTCGCTGTCACCACTGGTCCTGGGGACGATTCGTGAAACCATCTACGGCTTTCTCAGTGGCGCGACACTCGGCATCATCCTCGGTGTCGTGATGGCCAAGATTCCCTTTATTCAAAAACTCGTCTACCCGCTACTGGTTTTGTCCCAGGCCGTGCCGAGTATCGCGCTGGCCACGCCGCTGGTGCTCATCTTCGGACTCACTATCAAGCCGATCATCATTGTGGTGGCCTGGATTGTCTTTTTCCCCGTCACCGTCTCAATTGTTGACGGTTTGAGTCACGTCGACACTGACCTCTTGAACCTGGCCAAGGTCTGCGGGGCGAGCAGTATGCGCACCTTTTGGCAGATCGAAATGCCGGCCGCGGTGAGCCCGCTCTTTAGCGGCCTCAAAATTGGTGCCACCTACGCCGTGACCGGCGCCATCATCGGTGAGCTCGCCAGTTCCACCGGATCCAACCTGGCCGAGTACCAACAACACGCCAACGCCAACTTCGACGTGGCCAGCGTCTACGGCACCACCGTTTTGATGACCATCATTGGTATTAGCTGGTTTCTGTTGGTCGTGGGACTCGAAGTGTGGGCCACGCCGTGGCAGCGCCGCACGA
>DAIPLC010000150.1:0-3272 GCA_036769405.1 Acidimicrobiales bacterium | reverse complement strand
GTGCTCGGCCCCTCATCGGGTTCGCAGGGCCTTCCCTTCAACATGCGCGACTACGCCTACCCCGGTAATCAAGACCCCGACTCTCCGTGGCCTAGCCCCTACATGGTGCTGGCCGCTATCGCGAGTCGCACCACGACCCTCCGGCTCGTCGTTGGGGCACTCATTGCACCCCTGCGTAATCCGCTGGTTAGCGCGAAGGACCTCGCCACGCTGGACCAACTCAGTCGTGGACGTCTGGTCGTTCTCCCGACCGTGAGCTGGCACGAGGAGGAGTTTGCGGCGGTGGGCGTACCCTTCTCGAAGCGCGGCGCCATCATGGATGAACAGCTACAAATTTGGCAACGAGCATGGCGCGACACACCGATGAATTTTCGCGGTGAGCACTTCGTCATCGATGACGTGTGGTGTAGCCCTCGGCCCTTCCGCGAAGGTGGCCCGACGCTCTGGTTCGGAGGGTCATCGTTGCACGGGGCCGTGGTTCGCCGTTTGGTTGCCTACGGGCAGGGCTTCAACCCGCTCGGCCAGCCGTTGGCCGATGAACTGGACGTACTGCGCGAGGCCATGGCGGCCGCGGGGCGTTCGATGGAAGAGATTGAAATGGTTGGCGGGCTCCGAGGGGTCTTTGAAACGCCCGATAGTGTCGCCAGCCTCGATGACGCCATTGATGCCCTCGAGGGTCAGGTCGCCTCGGGGTACACAACGTTCTGCTTCAAGCATTCGATGTACACCGATGATGCAGCAGAAGTGCCGGAGATCTGTCGTCGCGTTGTCGCTGCTCTACAAGCCCTCGGGTAGGTGCTTGACATCAATCGTTTGAACCCTTACGGTTAGGGAAATGCCAATTGGCACGAAACATCCTGTGGGGGGATCATTATGGGTCAACAGACCAACACACTTGGTTCAGGTAAGAAACTGAGCCTGCTCGACGCAGTGGCGCAGTCGGTCGGATTTATGGGACCGGTGTTCTCGATTGCGTTCCTGGTGCCGCTCATTGTCGGCATTACGTCGGCCACCGGAAACGGTGCAGGCACCGGAGCGGCGCTCTCGGTCGTTCTGGCCGGTATTGGCGTGGTCGCTATTGGATGGCTCGTCGCGGCCTACACCCGACGCATCCAGGCGGCGGGTTCGCTGTACTCCTACGTCAGCGACGGTCTTGGTTCAAAGATCGGTGCGGCGGCTGGCTATCTCTACTACACGGGAATTCTGCTGCTGTCAGCCGGTATTTTGGTCATGATCGGCGGCACGGTGCACGACACCGTTGCCGGTGAGTTTGGCTGGACTGGCATCCCGTACCTCGGCTGGGACTTGATCTTGTTCGCGATTGCCGGCGTGGTGCTCTACCTCGGTGTGGCTCTGTCGACTCGCGTGCAGTTGGTGTTGGCACTGACTTCGGTGGTCGTGGTGTTCATCTTCTCGCTCTACGTGATCATTAAGTCCGGTGGCCTTCACCACATCGGCAGTGGTTTCTCGCCCAGTGGCTCACCGAAGCACTGGACTGGCGTGCTGTTCGGCATGCTCTACGGTGTGCTGTTGTTCACGGGCTTCGAGTCGTCGGCCAACCTCGGTGAGGAGACGGATGCGCCAGAACGCAACATTCCTCGTGCGGTCCTGATGTCGGTACTCGTCGTTGGCGTGTTCTACGTCATCGGCACCTTCGCGCAAATTGCTGGCTTCCACTTCAACCTCGACGCCATCGGCAAGGCCAACGCCGCTGGACCACTCTTCACTCTCGCCGGCCCCGCGGCCGGTGGAGGCTTTGCGGGCACCTTCATGCGCCGCTTGGTTGAGCTCGTCGTTGTTCTGGACATGGTTGCGGTGCTGATCGGTACCGCCGTGGCTACCTCGCGCGGTATCTTCGCCCTCTCGCGTGACAAGCGTCTACCGAACTTCCTTTCGGGTGTTTCTGACCGTGGCACGCCAACGTCGGCCGTGAATCTCGTACTCGTGGCCTACGTCGTTACAATTTTCCTGGCCCTCAAGACGACGGCCTTCGCTATTCCTGGTGGCGTGCCTGAGTACATCAGCGTCTTTAGCTGGATGTCCACCTACGGTGGCTTCTCGCTGACCATCATCTACCTCCTGGTCGCGCTTGGCGCCATCCGAGGACTAAAGGATCACGAATCGCCGGCCAAGGTCTGGGCCGCCATCATCGTCGGTGGTGTGGTAGCGGGAGCCGCCATCTTCGGTGGTCTCTACAAGGTGGTGGAACCGACGCTGAGCGCACCACTTTCCGCGCTCGTCATTCTGGTTATCGGGCTCGTGGCCGGCTTCGCTTTGCCGGGTGTCTCGGGGCAGGACGACTACCACGCACTGGCCGCGTCCGACCAGGGTCCACAGAAAATCTAAAGTACCGGCCGCTGCGGCCGCCGGTAATACGAACTGAGGCAATGACGCACCAACGTACGGTTGGTGCGTCATTGTTTTGTAGGACGAAGAACAATCAAAGTCACGACTGCGGAGATGGGGGAGCGATGAGCGAGCAAGAAACCAAGGGTTTGGTGGTCGTTACCGGCGGTGGTACCGGCATTGGGGCGAGCGTCGCTCGACTCTTGCGCGCTCGGGGGTTCGAGGTCCTCATTACCGGCCGACGCGAAGACCGTCTCGCCGCTCTTGCCGCCGAGACGGGTTGCCTCACCGTGTGCGGTGACGTCGCCTCTCCAGAGGACAACGTCCGCGTGGCTGAGGCGGTGCAGCGTTCGGGAGTGCCACTTCGTGGTGTGGTGCACGCCGCGGGCGTGATGGCCGCCGGTTCAGTGGCGGAGACAGACTTGGCTACGTGGCAGCACGTGTTGGCGGTCAACGTGACCGGCGCCTTTGACCTCACGCGTCAACTCCTCCCGCAACTTCGCGTCCACGGCGGCGCGATTGTGATGGTGGGGTCGGTGGCCGCCGACCGCGCTCCTTCGGGTCTCGCGGCCTACGCGGTCTCCAAGGCGGCGCTCGTGGCGCTCGCCAACGTGCTGGCGGTGGAGGAGGGGAGAGGGGAGCACCCCATCCGCTGCAACGTCGTCAATCCCGGCTGGACGCGATCGGAGATGGCCGATGAAGAGATGCGCGAAGCGGGCGCTCACATGGGTGGACTAGACGTGGAGGCCTCGTACGCCGAGGTCACCAAGCTCGTGCCGCTGGGGAGGCCGGCCGAGTCTATGGAAGTGGCGAACGCCATCGCGTGGCTCCTCAGCGACGAAGCCAGTTACGTCAACGGCGCCAGCATCGCTGTTGACGGCGGTCACCGATGGATTGACGCTGGCGCTCTCCCCATCGACTTCGCT
>DAIPLC010000149.1:0-3274 GCA_036769405.1 Acidimicrobiales bacterium | reverse complement strand
AATGCCGGTATAGCCTTCGAGCTTTGCCGCGATGGCCTTGCGGCCGTCCTCGCCCTCGTCCTGACTTCCGCCGCGCTGGTACTACCCGCGTCAGCGACCTCGAAGCCCTCGTTCACCAACATTGCCCAATACGCCGAGCGCCATCACGTGTGCGTGGGCAAAGTGACCAAGCTCACCGGTAACAAGGTGACCAAGGGTGCCAAGAAGTACAACATCACCGGCTCGCTGTCGTGTGAAACGAAGTCGGTTCTCACCATCGTCGACTACTTCAAATCGACGAGCGATCGCGTCAAGGTGACCTCATCGAAGGGCTTCCCCACCCAGGCCGTCTGCACCTCGAACAGCTTCCAGTGCGCGGTGACCTTCGATAAGAACTGGCTCTTCATCGCCCTGGTGGGCACCAAGGACAAGAAGGTCTTGGCCGCCGACGAGGTGACGGTGCGCAAGGACTACGGCCTGATGAGTCCGTCAATCATCAACGCGCTGGGCTGAGCGTGAGCGCCACCTTCTCCGACAGCGCCCGTGCCATCTTCGCCAAGCAAGTACTGCTGCACGTCGCCACGCTCGGGACCGAGGGTGAACCCCACGTAACGCCCGTCTGGTGCGAACTCGACGGCGACGACATCGTGATCAACACCGCCCTCGGGCGCAAGAAGGCGCGTAACCTGGCCACCGACGCGCGGGTGGCGTTTTCACTCACCGACCCCGACGACCCCTACATCTGCATCGCTGGTCGAGGCACCGTGGTGACCTTTACCACCGAAGGTGCGGATGACGTCATCAACGCCCTCGCTAAGAAGTACCTGGGGGTCGACACCTACCCCTACGGTCACGAGGGAGAAGTGCGCGTCACCGTGCGCATTCGCCCCGACCACGTGTCGGTCCAGCCGCACTAACGAATGAGCCGAACGCAACGCCATTTTCAGGCGATACGTTGCGTACCCGTGCAGTAGCGAGCGGTCATAACTCGGGCGACCGGCAGCGGCTCGTAGTGATGAAGGAGAGCGACGCCACAAGGTGGGAAGCCTCCGAAGGGCTGCTCGAGGGCCCGCCAGCGTCCGTTGCGCTTCGCGTACAGGGCGTTTGAACCACCGTCCTGGGAGACCACCTCGGCCCGGTAGGACGCCCCTTTGAGCAGGTAGAACTGGACGTAGGCGTAGAGCTGGTGGTCATAGGAGAGTGAGAGCACTCCCGCCACATTGCGATCTTTTGGACCCTGCGCCGAAAGCATGCTGCGTGCTTCAAAAACCGTGACGCCGTCGTGGGCACTAAAGCCGTGCCCCGCACGCATGTGTGCCGTGTACATCGCGGTCAAGGTAGCGACATCGCGGGCACTCACTGGTGCCGTGGTGACGACCGGCGTGGCGGCGAGCGCGTTCGGGAAAGGCGGCACGAGGGCGATTGCGACGCCACACGCGAGCACTGCCGCGAGACTTCCCATTCGTCTCGTCATCGCATTTGGCATCATGCGCGCATCGTAGCCCGCCGAAGCGGTCACCGGCGTGTTTAGTTGTTGTCCTCGTAGAGGGTGAAGCCCGGCCCGTGCATGGTCATGCCGATGGACTGCTCACCGTTGATGAGGTAGGTGCCGTCGCGGTACCAGACGTCAATGGGCTGCGGCGGAGCGGGGCGATTGACGGCCCCCTCCAGCGTGACAACGCGATTGCTCATGGTGACCTTGTCGTCACTCAGGAGCGCCCGCACGACCGCGGCGTGGTGTTCGGCGTCCGCGGGCGCCTCGATAACCACGTGGGTGAGGGGCATCAGGTGCGAGAGAGTTTTGATGTCGCGTGCGATCAACGTCGCGGGGTAGGTGTCATCGGCGTAGAACCAGACCCCGTGCGGGCCGGGCCATTCGGGCCCGTAGGCGGCGAGCAGGGTGCTGGGGTCACCGTCCACGACGAGAATGCCCGCACCGCGACGATAGGCCGCTGAAGAGCCGTAGGTCGGCAGGTCGGCCGCGAGAAGTTCAACGCAGGCGAGCTCCATTAGGGCTGGAGGTCTTCCTTCGGCAACTTCTCAACGTTGACGTCGCGGAAGGTCAACACGCGCACGCTCGGCACGAAGCGAGCGGAACGGTACATGTCCCAGACCCAGGCATCCGTCAAGGTCAGTTCGATCATCACCGGCGTGGTGGACTTGACGTCAGTCTCGACGTGGTTCGCTAAGTAGAAGCGGCGGTCAGTTTCGACGGCGTAGTCGAACATGCCGACAACAGCTTTGTACTCCTGAACGAGCGCGAGCTCGAGGGTCGACTCGTAGTCGTCAAGTTCTTCTTCGCCCATGGGCGACTAGGCGCGGTCGGTGACGCGCAGTTCCTTGATCTTGGCGGCCTTACCACGCAGATCACGGAGGTAGTACAACTTGGCGCGTCGGACGTCACCGTAGGAGTCGACTTCGATCTTCTGGATGGTCGGCGCGTGCAGTGGGAACGTACGCTCCACACCCACACCGAAGCTGAGCTTGCGGACCGTGAAGGTCTCCTGCAGGCCCGAGCCCTGACGACGAATGACGGCACCCTGGAAGACCTGGACGCGCTCACGGGTACCTTCGACCACGCGTACGTGGACCTTTACGGTGTCGCCGGGACGGAATGCCGGGATGTCGTCGCGCAGCGAGTCGCGGTCAATGAGATCGGTCGGATTCATGGGTGTCCCTTTCGGATCACGAGTGGAATGTAAAGTTTAGCCGTTTTCCGAAGGCTCGTCCACCACCGCGAATTCAGCCAGTATTTTCCGGTCTTTTTCGGTGAGGTCGGCCTCGGTGAGGAGGTCGGGACGGCGAGCCAGGGTTTTGGTCAGCGCCTGGGCGCGACGCCAGCGGGCGATCCGGGCGTGGTCGCCCGAGCGAAGAATGGCGGGCACCTCGAGGTCGCGAAAACTGGCCGGTTTCGTGTACTGCGGGTACTCGAGCAGCCCCTCGGCGAAGGACTCCTCGACGCTGGACTCATCATTGCCGAGTCCGCCCGGTCGTAGACGCACCACGGCCTCGAGAATGCACAGCGCCGCCAGTTCCCCACCGGCGAGGACGAAGTCACCGAGGGAAATCTCGTCGTCGACGACCGTGTCGAGGATGCGCTGGTCGAACCCCTCGTAGCGGCCACAGAGCAGGGTGAAGCCGTCGAGGGCGCTCAGCTCGCGGGCCACGGCCTGGGTGAAGGGGCGACCCGAGGGCGTCATGGCAATCACCGGACGCGCGATGGCGGGATTCGACTCGATCGTCGTGATAATGGGCTCGGGTCGAAGCACCATGCCCGCTCCCCCGCCGTAGGGGG
>DAIPLC010000024.1:0-14220 GCA_036769405.1 Acidimicrobiales bacterium | reverse complement strand
GACCACCCCGAAAAGTTCCGCCACCTCAATGAACGTCTCACCACTGGTCTGTACTACCCCGGCGAGGCGTGGATCGATCCCGATGAGGCGGTTCGAGCGCTGCAGCGCGGTATTTCGTCATTGGGCGGCGTCGTACTCACCGCTCGCGTCGAGCAACTCCACGAAACCTCCGACGGGGTGGTCGTCAGCACGTCGGAGGGCGACACTCACGCTCGATGCGTTCTCGTGGCGACTGGGGCGAGCGCTCCCCTCCCGGGGATGGCGGCTACCAACGCCGTTCGACCCATCCGCGGGGTGACCGTGCGCTGTAGCGGTGTTGATCGCTTCGGACAGCCAATGGTGCGTGCCGTTGTTCGAGGGCGACCCTTCTACATGGTGGGTCGGGACAATGCCCACGGCGTATTGGGTGCGACTGCGCAGGAGGCAAGTGGCGACGCCATTGAAATTGGCGAACTGCGCCGATTGCTCGTCGATGCGCTCGACGTCGTACCCGCGCTCGAAGTGGCCTCGTGGACCGAAACCCGGGTCGGCCATCGGCCGGTGGCGCCATCGGGCGTGCCATTTTTTGAGCACCACCCCCGAGGACGGTGGGCGTGGTCCTCAGGGCACTACCGTCACGGCGTTACCTTGGCCCCGCTCGCCGGTCAGTGGGCGACGGCATTCGCGCGGGAAGTCTTGTCATGAAACTCAACGGTGTCGAGCGGTCTGAGTACAACGGCATGACGGTCGCCGAGGTGGTGCTCGCGGAGGGAATACCTCAACGCGGCGTTGCGGTGGCCCTCAATGCCTCCGTCCTGCGTCGCCGCGAATGGCCAGAGACCGTCATCGGTGCCGACGACGCGCTGGAAATTGTGACAGCGGTGGCCGGCGGCTGAGGTTTCATTCTCAGCGAGCCAGCGACTAGGATTGAGACTTCGCGGGCTGTGGCTTAGTTTGGTCTAGAGCGCTCGGCTGGGGGCCGAGAGATCGGGAGTTCAAATCTCCCCAGCCCGACCACTTCTCCCCTTCGTACTGATTACGAAGGGTCCACCATGGTGCAGTACAAAGTCCCCAGGCCCTCAATGGCGGTCGTAATGGTGTCGCCCGGTGAGAGAAAGCGCTGCGGGTGTTGACCCTGGCCCACGCCAACCGGCGAACCAGTGAAAATCAAGTCACCCGGATAAAGAGTGACGACACCTGACAAGTACGAGATGATTTCGGCGACGGTGAACACCATGTCTTCGGTGGTGCTGTCCTGGAAACGGGTACCGCTGATGTCGCAGCGAATGGCCAGATTGTTCGGCTGGGGCACCTCATCGGCAGTCGTGAGCCACGGTCCGACTGGCGCGAAATTACGCCAGCTCTTGCCCAGTGAGAACTGGGCTGGCGAGCCCTTCATCTGCAATGCGCGATCCGAGATGTCCTGACCCACGCAGTAGCCAGCCACCACGCCGAGTGCGTCTTCGACGGACACGTTGGAGGTCTCCGCACCAATGACGACAACCAACTCGGCCTCCCAGTCGGTCGCTGCCGAGACCACCGGGACGAGAGCGTGTTGACCCGCCAGCGATGAGGCGAACTTCGTGAAGACCATGGGCGTCTCGGGGTTCGCGAGTCCCATCTCGGCCGCGTGAAGTCGATAGTTGAGGCCAATGGCGAAGATTTGACGAGGTCGGTCTATCACGGTGCCGAGCCGTTCATCGCTCGCGAGTTCGTCGAGTTGCGTCTGGCTGAGTGCCTGGTCCCCGTACTGCGCTGCCCAGCTCCTCAGGTCGCCGATGTGGTCGAGGACCTCAACGACCGACGACGGAAAGCGCCCCTCAGAAGCTTCGGCGATGTCGAGGAAACCACCCTCGAGCGCTAGCGCTGCTCGACCATTGATGTTGGCAATTCGCACGTATTCATTCCCTTTGATGTCGATTAGAGAGCCTAGGAGGCGCGAGCACCATGGTGATGCCTTTGAAAAGAATTTGCCCGTACGATGGGAGCCTTACGACCACAGGAGTTTGCGTGTCTCGCCTCTTTTCCCCACTCACCATTCGATCAACGACTTTTGCTAACCGCGCGTGGATTAGCCCAATGTGTCAGTACTCGGCCGTCGACGGCGTGGTTGGTGCGTGGCACCTTGCACATCTCGGTAGTTTTGCCATCGGTTCCGCCGGATTGGTGATGGCCGAAGCGACGGCAGTTACTCCTGAGGGGCGCATTTCTATTGGTTGCCCTGGGCTGTGGAATGACGCCCAGGTTGACGCCTGGCGTGCCGTTACCGATTTCGTGCACGCTCAAGATACACAAATTGGCATTCAGCTGGCACACGCTGGACGCAAGGGCTCGTCGATGCAGCCCTGGTCAGACCACGCTATTGCCGGTCCCGAAGATGGCGGTTTTGGAACTGTTGCCCCCTCGGCGATGGCCTTTCCGGGTTACCCAACTCCTCGAGCACTGACGACGGACGAGTGCGATGACATCCCCCGAATCTTCGCTGCGGCCGCCGTACGCGCGCTGGAAGCGGGGTTCGACGTCCTCGAGATTCACGCCGCTCACGGATATCTGCTGCACGAATTCCTGTCGCCACTCTCGAACGAACGCGACGACCAGTATGGGGGCTCCTTTGAGAATCGCATTCGTCTTCTGGTGGCTGTTGTCGGCGCCGTTCGCGCGGTAAGTGACACGACCCCACTTTTCGTTCGCCTCTCAGCGACTGACTGGACCGATGGTGGTTGGACGATCGATGACACGGTTGAGTTGGCGCGAGTGCTGACCCAGTGCGGTGTCGATCTGATTGACACCTCGAGCGGTGGCAACGTGGCGAATGCCGTCATTCCGGTTGGGCCGGGCTATCAGGTCGAGTTCGCGGAGCGCATTGGTCGCGAAGTCGGCATCGCCACCAATGCGGTGGGCATGATTACCACTGGCACACAGGCGGAGGAAATTTTGGCGGGTGGCCACGTCCAGGCAGTCATGGTGGCGCGAGCGGCGATTCGCAACCCCCACTGGCCTATGATGGCTGCCGAAGAGCTCGGTGACGTCATTGAACTTCGGCCCCAGATGTCGCGCGCTCGCCTCCTACCGAAGGCCTAAGCGCTAGTCAATCGCCTGACGGAACTCCCGGACGAAAGCTTCGACATCAGCGGCTGTCGCGCCATCGAGGATGCGCTGGACGAGGGCTGATCCCACAATGACGCCGTCACTGTTCTGCGCTGCTTCTGCCGCCTGCTCTGGCGTCGTGATACCGATACCGACGTAGGTTGGCACGTCGTTGACCGCGCGCACGGCCTCCACCACTCGACTGGCGTCACCGTTGCCCGAGGCCCGACCAGTCACGGCCATGCGAGCCGCGGCGTAGCAAAAGCCTTCGGTGGCGGTAGCGAGACTGATAAATCGATCGGGTGTGGTGGAAGGCGCCACCAAGAAAATCGTCGCCACGTCATTGTCACCACAGGCAGCCCGCCACGAGGCCGACTCCTCGAGCGTGAGGTCTGGCACGATGGCACCGGTGATGCCCGCTTCGCGCAGTCGACCAGCGGCTCGCTCCTCACCGTCGTGATGAAAGAGGTTGTAGTACGTCATGGCGACGCTGGGAATGGGCAACGGGTTGTTCGCGAGGTCGCGGCAGATGCTGGCGAACGTGGTGCCGGCGTCGAGCGAGGCGACTGCCGCTTGCTGAATGACCACGCCGTCCATGAGGGGGTCAGAGAAGGGAATGCCGATCTCTACCGCGTCAGCGCCAGCGTGAATTGCGGCGTGAACGTGGTCGAGCCAATCGGGCGTCGCCCCAGCCATAAAATACGGCACCAGGGCTTTGCGACCGGAGTCGCGAAGCGCGCGCAGTTGGATTTCCAGACTTTTCATTGTCCCCCACGAAGAATTTCGCGAACCTGGGCGACATCCTTGTCGCCACGACCCGACATGTTGAGCAGCACTGATGAGCCAGTAGGAATGGTCTTTCCCGCTTCGTTGATAATCCACGCCACGGCGTGCGCGGTCTCGAGGGCGGGAATGATGCCCTCGAGCTCACTCAGTAGCTGAAGGGCTGGGAGCACTTCGTCGTCGCCAATTGGTAAGTACTCAGCGCGACCACTCGCGGCCAAGTGTGCGTGTTCCGGTCCAATGCCCGGGTAGTCGAGACCGGCGGAAATAGAGTGCGCTTCCTCGATCTGACCAAACTCATTCTGAATCAGCATTGACTTCATGCCGTGCAGCACGCCGGGGGTTCCGGTGTGAATAGCCGCCCCACCAGCCGCTTCGACGCCGATGAGGCGAGCGGAGGTGTTGGCAAATCCAGCGAAGATGCCGGCGGCATTCGATCCACCACCGACGCAGGCCACCACGAAGTCTGGGACGCCTTCACCCCGGAGGGCGAGCTGGTCGAAGGATTCGGCGCCAATAATGCTCTGGAATTCACGTACCATCCACGGGAAGGGGTGAGGACCCATCACGCTGCCGAGGCAGTAGTGCGTGTCAGCGACGCACGTCACCCACTCGCGCATTGCTTCATTGACGGCGTCCTTCAGGGTGCGGCTACCGGAGGTAACGGGAACGACCTTGGCCCCGAGGAGTTCCATCCGGAAGACATTGAGGGCTTGGCGCTGCGTGTCGATCTCACCCATGTACACAGTGCAGGCCAGACCCAGTCGGGCGGCGGCCGTTGCCGAGGCCACGCCGTGTTGGCCAGCTCCCGTTTCGGCAATCATGCGGGGCTTGCCCATGCGCTTCGTCAGTAGCGACTGTCCCACGACATTGTTGATCTTGTGCGAGCCGGTGTGCGCCAAGTCCTCACGCTTGGCGAAGACGCGAACACCTAACCGGTTCGAGAGTCGCTCAAGAAAGGTGATTGGCGTTGGTCGGCCACCGAATTCGTGGAGTACGCTGCGGTATTCCGCGACGAAATCAGGGTCGGCCCAGGCTTCGGTGAAGGCGGTCTCCAGCTCCAGTACGGCGGGCATCAGTGCCTCGGGAACGAAGCGTCCACCAAAGGTGCCAAACCGACCGTCGGTGCCCGGTTGCGTCATGTACTTAACGTCGGTCATGCGTCTCCTCGTAACGACCACGCTTCACGCGCTTGGGTTATGAACTTAGCGACTTTCTCGGGGTCTTTGACACCGGGACTTGCTTCGGTGCCACTGGCGACATCGACCCCACTCGGTCCGAGAGCATGAATGCAGTCCCCCACGTTCGCCGGTGACAGACCGCCGGCCACAATCAGTGGCACGGCTAACGGGCGCGGTGCGAATGTCGACCACTCAAAGGTGCTCCCCGAGCCGGGGGTGGCGGCGTCGACGAGCAGGGCGTCAAAACGCGTTTCGTCGTACTGGTCGGTCAATGCTTCCGCCGCGATCGCGCCGATAATGAGCAAAACGCCAACGGCTCGCAACTCTGTGAGGAGCTCGTCACTGGGATCATCGTGCAACTGCACGGCGCTGAGATGCCAGGTATTCACGAGTGTAAGGATTTCCCCATCGGTGCAGTCCTTGAAGACGCCGACGCAGTGAATCGCCGCGCCACTGGACAGGATTCCTTCAACGTTGTCGTGGCGGACGAGACGCTTCGACGAAGGAGCGAATATGAGACCGAGTGCGTTGGCCCCTGAAGCGACGACGAGAGCGGCGTCTTCGGCCGAGGTGACGCCACAGACTTTCACCCACTCCTTGCCGATACTCATGACTGCAGTGGTACTGAGGCGAATGCGGTGACGGTGTCGTGGGGATGTGGTGAGGTGACGAACGTCTCCCCCACCAAGACGGCGTGGAAACCCGCGGCGGCCGCTCGGGCGACGTCGTCGGCAGTCCGTAATCCCGACTCCGCAACCCGCACCACTTCGCTGGGGAGCACGTTGGCCACCGCGGCCGCGTGGGTGGGGTCAACGTCGAACGTCGCGAGGTTGCGCTGATTGACCCCAATGATGCGTGCACCGCACCCCACGGCCCGCGCGGCCTCATTGTGATCGTGAATCTCCACCAACACGTCGAGACCCAGCGACGTAGCTAACTGGTGATAGCGACTCAACTCGTCGTCACTCAGTAGCGCCACGATCAACAGAATGGCCGCAGCACCTTGTTCCAGGGCATCGAGAACGTCGTTTTCACAGACGGTGAAATCCTTACGGAGGGTGGGCAGGGCTGTCGAACGACTGGCGATCGAGAGATCGTCGGGACGTGCGCCAAAGTGGAGTTGGTCGGTGAGAACCGAAACGGCACTGGCGCCGGCTGTTTCGTAGAGGGCGGCCATGGCGGCGGCATCGATGTCCTGCGCGAGCCACCCCTTCGATGGACTCTTCCTCTTGATTTCGGCGATTACTTTGACGTTGTCCGAGGCTGATGGTGCGAGCGACGACAGGAGTGAGACGCCGGTACGGGGCGAGAATGAGCGGTCGCGCCACTCACGGGTATCGGCGGCCGCTCGGGCTCGATGGGCCGCGCCAATAGCGTCTAGATACGTTTTGCTCACGCAAAAACCTTAGTGTTAGAGCAGAACTCGTGTACTTCGCCCACCGAAAGGGATTCACATGTCGTCCAATTTCCCCCGTGTTTACCTCCCCATGTTGGTGCGCGGTGAGAATTTGACCAGGGAGCAGGCGTCGAGTGCCTTGCTCGAGATTTTTCAGGGTGACGTCGACGGTCCCCTCATTGCGAGTTTCCTCACGGCGTTGACGGCCAAGGGTGAAACCATTGACGAGATGACGGGATTCGTTGACGCGATGATGATGGAGGTCGTCACCGCACCCGTCAGTGATACCTGCGTCGACATCGTTGGTACCGGCGGCGATCAACTGCACTCGGTCAATATCTCCACCATGGCCTCACTGGCGGTCGCCGGCTGCGGCGTGCCGGTGGCCAAACACGGGAATCGGTCCGCTACCTCGTCGGTGGGCAGTGCTGACGTCTTGGAGGCCTTGGGGGTCGCGTTGAATGTTGACGGCGACACCGTCCGGCGGTCAATTGAAGAAGCCCACTTTGGTTTTTATTTCGCCCCGGTCTTTCACCCCGCTCTCGTGGCGCTAGCCCCCATTCGTCGGGCCCTGGGTTTTCGCACTATTTTCAATGTTCTCGGCCCGCTCGCCAACCCGGCCCAAGTGCGTCGCACTCTGATAGGCGTCGCGCAGGAGCACTTACTTGGTCCCATGGCAAGTGTGCTTCAGGCTCGAGGTATCGACCGAGCACTGCTGGTGCGGGGTGACGATGGGCTCGACGAAGTCAGCCTCGGGGCCACCACCACGGTGGTGACGGTTGAGCACGACCATTCGACGAGTGAGCGACGAGACATTGGCGCACTCCTTGGCGTTCAGCACGACGTATCGGCTTTGGTTGGTGGTGACGTGGCCGAGAACGCGGGCATCGTTCGGCGCTTCCTGGATGGTGAACAAGGACCAGTCTTTGACGTGGTCTGCGCTAACGCGGCTATGGCACTCGTCGCAGCTCGGCACAGCGCGTCGGTTGAAGACGGGTTTGCGGCAGCGCAAGAATCAGTCTTGTCGGGCCGAGCCCGGGCGTCGCTCGAACGAGCGATTGCGGTTACTAACGCCTAGTGGACTAACCAGGTAATGAGTTGATAGAGGCGGTAGAGCAGGTAGACCGCTGACGCGACAATAAAGAATCGCCACTTCCACGGCAGAGGTTCGCGAGGCGCCTCGACTAGTTCATTGCCACAGACGGCACAGGTCGTTCCCTCAACCGCGCGGTCACAGGTTTCGCACCACTGCGTCATTATTCAGTGCGAACGCGAACGCGGATGGGGGTAGAGCCAAGCTCAAACCGTTCACGGAGCGAACGTTCGACGTAACGCAGGTACGTTGTGGGAAGTCGGCCGGAAATGAACAGGGTGAAGGTCGGTGGCTCGGAAGCGCCCTGCACGGCGTAACGAATCTTGCCGGCGGGAGCGGGCTGCTTCATCTGCAAATCGCGAATGGCCCGATTGAGGGCCCCCGTGGGAACGCGCTTGACGTAATCGTCGGCGGCAATCGACAGCGCCGGCAAAATCTTGTGGACCCCCTTACCGGAGGTGGCAGTCGTCTTCAGTACGGGGGCGTCGCCCAGGAAGGCCAACTTGTCCCCCACCGTGGCGAGCACGCTGTCACGCTCTTCGACGGGGATGAGTTCCCACTTATTGAGGACAACGATGGAGGGGCAGCCGGCGGCACTAATGCGCTCCGCGAGGCGCTGGTCTTGTCCAGTCGCGCCCACGGTGGCGTCGATCACGAGCACAGCGATGTCGGCGCGGTCGAGGGCGTCCAGGCTTCGCAGTACGGCGTAGGTTTCGAGTCCGGCCTCGGTCTTTGCCCGTCGACGCATACCGGCGGTGTCAATGAACCGAATCATGCCGTGTTCCGTCTCGACCAGGGTGTCGATGGCGTCACGGGTCGTACCGGGCATGTCGTGGACCACTGAACGCTCTTCACCAATGAGCTGATTGAAGAGCGTGGACTTGCCAACGTTGGGGCGCCCAACGAGAGCGACGCGCAAGGCGCCGTCTTCGCTCATGTCATCCCCGGGGGCGAGCTGGTCAGCGGAGGAAATGCGCTCAACGATGGCGTCGAGCAAGTCACCGGCGCCTCGACCATGGAGCGCACTGACGCAGAAGGGATCGCCGGCGCCGAGGGAGAGGAATTCCCACGAACTCGCCTCGTGCAGCGTGTCGTCAACCTTGTTGACGACCAGCATGACGGGCCGACCACTGCGCAAGGCCCAGCGGGCGGCGTGCGTGTCCTCATCGACCATGCCCGTGGTGACGTCAACGACGAGTAGTACGAGGTCGGCGTCGGCCAACGCCATGTCCGCCTGCTTCGAAACCTTGTTTTCGAGGTCGCTCCCGGCCTCGAGCCAACCACCGGTGTCGACGACGTCGAAGGAGGTGCCCGTCCACTCGACCTCGACCGATTTGCGGTCACGCGTTACACCACGGTGCTCTTCGACCACGGCAATGCGACGAGCCGCGAGGCGGTTGACGAGGGAACTCTTGCCGACGTTGGGTCGTCCCACGACGACAACTTGGGGCTTCTTCATGATCGAACCAATCGTTGGGAGCGGATGCGCTCGAGGGTTGTGCGTAAGTCCTGTCCCGTTGTTCGAACGGTCGTGACGCGGCGAGGGAGCTCCTCAAGCATCATGCCGTCGAGGAACCGGCCCTCGGAAAGGCAGACATCCGGAAGCAACAGGGTTACCGAGTCTCCCACAGATTCAATGGCTTGGCTGAGGTCGGCCCCCGTGATGAGTCCGGCAACCTTGATATTGCCCCCGAAATAGTCATTGGTGACGGTGAGGAGGCCGACGTCGTGGTAGCCGTGCTCGTCGAGGAGGTTGCGCAGGAGTGGTGCGGCGTACTCACCGGTGATGATGACGATCTCGTCACCGTCGGTGAGGGTCTCGTCCCCGCCACGATCAGCACGGTAGCCCCAGGCCGGAGCCCCGTCGACTGACTGGAAAAAGCCGGTGCCGAGTTTCTCCATGGGACGGGCGCCAGCGAAGCTTTCGTTGAAAGCCGCCACGAGACCAATGCCATTTTCTGCTTGGTCGAGACTGTCGAACTTGGTCGCGGGTGGCGGTGTGAGGCCCGCCACCAGGTAAAACTCGTCACTCGCGAAGACGTTGACACGCCCTAGGAGTTCCAGTGAGAGTGCCTGGAATCGATCCGCCAACGCCACGACGGCGCGGGCCTCGTCCACGGTGTGCGTACGCATCGTTGTTTCCATGAAAAAGGCCGAGACGCCAACCGGCACCAGGGCCACTGAGGTCAGCTCGGGGTAGAGCGACAGTACGTCCGTCAAGGTTCGTTCGAGCTCATTGCCGTCGTTGATGCCGGGGCAGACGACGAGTTGCGCATGCACTTCCACACCGGCCTTGAGCAATTCGCGCAACCAGCGCAGCGACGTCGCCCCCCGGGGGTTGCGCAGCATGTCGGCACGCAATTCGGGGTTGGTGGAGTGAATGGACACGTAGAGCGGGGACAACTTCTCTTCGATGACCCGTTCGAGGTCGAACTCGGTAAAGCGCGTCAAGGTGGTGTAGTTGCCGTAGAGGAACGACAAGCGGAAGTCGTCATCCTTGACGTAGAGCGAACGGCGCATGCCCTTGGGCAGCTGGTAGATGAAACAGAACGTGCAGTGATTGTCGCAGGTGCGAATGCGGTCGAAGACGGCCGAATCAATCGACAGACCGAGTGGCTGGCCGATCTCCTTTTCGATAACGACCTTGCGCTGCAGTGCCTCGCCCTCTCGCTGGATCATGAGCGTGACTTTGGCACCGTCGATGAGCTGCTGGTATTCGATGATGTCGGTCGGCTCTTGCCCGTTCACTGAAACGAGGACGTCACCAATTTTGATACCACGACTCGCCGCCGGCGACGAGGGTGAAATTGCGGAAATTTTGGCGCCAGACACCCCTTCAGCCTAGGGCGCAACATCCATGAAGTGAAACTAGGCTGGAAACGTGACCGTTCAGCGCGTACTTCTGGCTGCCCCCCGGGGCTTTTGCGCTGGCGTGGAAAAGGCCATCAAGGCCCTTGACTGGATGACGCGCATCTTCGAAGCGCCGGTGTACTGCTACCACGAAATCGTGCACAATCGCTTCGTGGTTGACCACTTCCTCTCTCTCGGCGTCATTTTTGTCAATGACGTGTCCGAGGTGCCCGCGGGAGCACCATTGATGCTGAGTGCGCACGGCACCGCACCCGAGGTCATTGCGGCCGCCATGCGCGCTGGCGGGACGGTCATTGATGCGGTGTGCCCACTGGTAACCAAGGTGCACCACGAAATGAAAGTGCGGGCTCGCAAGGGGTATACCGTTCTCTACGTCGGCCACGAAGGCCACGAGGAGGCCGTTGGCACCATGGCAGTGGCTCCCGATTCGGTCCATCTGATCCAAACTACGGCCGATATCGACGCGCTACGAGGGCACGACGGACCCTTCGCACTGCTTTCGCAAACCACCCTCAGCATGGACGAGTGGCACCACCTCCGCGAATACGCCCAGGAAGTGTTCCCCGATATCTGGCTACCCAACCGCAGTGACCTCTGTTTCGCCACCACCAATCGACAGGGAGCCCTTCGCACGATTGCGCCGCTGGCCGACACCGTGGTGGTCATTGGTTCGGCCAACTCGTCGAACACCGTGGCCCTCGCTAAGGCAGCCCAGGCAGCGGGCTGTGAGCGAGTGCTGCGCGTTAATGGTGTGGACGAGCTTCCCCATGATCTCAGTGGTGTAGTGGCCGTAACGGCGGGCGCCTCGGCCCCAGAATCGCTGGTGCAAGAAGTACTGAGTTTCCTCAGTCCAGTCGATGGCGTTGAAGAAGTGCACGTCACGGTCGAGGACGAGTATTTCCCACCACCACCGGAGTTACGCGAACTGCTTCGCACCACGGGGGCCATCTTGGACGTCATGCTCGGTGCCCCGGCGGCCTCTCGCTTCGACGTCCAAAGCGATCGCGAGTTCACGGCGGCCCAAGTGCTGTCCCCGAGCAGCCAATAACCCTAGGTTTGCCGAGAATTTTGGTAGCCTTACAGGGTTAGTTGTGCCGTCCACGCCTGTGGTCTACCGCTGTTTATCAGGGTCGGTGCGCTCTAGTGTTCCAGGAGTCTGATGTCTCACGTTGACCTCGAAAAGCGTCGCAATGCCCGTCTTCGCCAGTTCGCCATTGAGCAGGCGCAAGCACGCTTTGACGCCGACTACCCCGGCTTTGTCCCCGAGGAGATTTTGGTCTCCCTGTGCGCCTACGAAGAGGCCCTCAACATTGGTGGCGTGCTCGAGAAGATGCCGGCCACGATCGATGGCAAGCCCTACACCGTCTTTGTGGTGGTCGACGGCGGTGACGACAACACCGCCGAAGTCGCTCGGCGCTACCCCGGTGTCAAGGTCTTTGAATTCCCCGTCAATCTCGGACACGGTGTCGCTTTGCAGGTGACGTACCGTTACTGCGCCGCCAATGGCGTCAAGTACTGCCTCACCCTCGACGCGGATGGTCAAAACGACCCCGCCGAACTGCCAAACATTCTCGCTCCCCTCGCGAACGACACCGCTGACTTTGTTCTGACGAGCCGGGTGCTGGGTGAGGACAAGACCTCGGACGCCACTCGCAAGTTGGGCGTGCGTTTCTTCTCCTTCATCGTCAACCGGATGTGTGGCACCAAGATCACCGACACGTCGACCGGTTACCGCGGCCTGCGCGTGTCCATGCTCGCGAAAGTCGTTGACTACATGGTCCAGGACCAGTACCAGACCGCCGAGTTGCTAATTCTTTGCATGAAGGCTGGCTACCGTGCGGCCGACGTGCCGACCGTGTGGCACCCCCGTGCGTCGGGCACGACCAAAAAGGGTAAGAACTGGCTCTTTGGTTTCCGTTACGCCAAGGTTGTCTTCGGTACCTGGCGGCGCTCGAAGCAAGTTCGCATCGCGCGCTAGTTGTTCTGCGCCTCGTCGAGGGCGGCTTGCAGTCGAGTCTGAAGTTCCACCGTCTTGGCCGACACGGCAGATCGCGATACCCGCTCGGCAGCTTCCGGTGGGGCAATCGGAGCACCAATCACCATCGATACTCGAGCTAGGCGTCCCCGCTTCAAGTTCGCGGCGAATGTCTCGGTACCAGCAATGCCCACCGGAACAACTGGCGCGTGCTCACGCGCGGCGATGAACATCGCCCCATCCAAAAGGTCATCGACCGTCGGACCGTATTTTCTCGTGCCCTCCGGAAAGAGGATGAGCGCCTGACCGGCGGCGAGGACGGCCTGCGCGGCGCGCATCGCGTCGCGGTCAGCGGTGCCTCGGGCAACCGGAAAAGCGCCGAGTGCGGTAATAGCTCGGCCTACGACCGGAATTGGGAACAAACTGTCTTTGGCCATGAAGAACACTTTGCGTGGCGTCATAAAGAGTGAGAAAGCAAAGTCCACATTGGACCGATGGGTGGGCGCAATCATTACCGGACCGGTGAGGGGAATGTTCTCCGAGCCAACGACGCGAGGCCGTGAGAGCAACCGGGCCAGACCCCGAAGCACGAAGGCCACGACGTGGTAGAAAAAGGACTTTGAGGGATTCAGTTCAAGTTGTTTTCGAGGCACGCCACTATCTCCTGCACCACGTCGCTAATCGAGCGACCCGTCGTGTCGATACTACGAGCGTCGGCCGCCTGCGTGAGTGGTGATACGGCACGGTTAATATCGGCATCGTCTCGTCGGGCCACGGACGCCACACCTTCATCGCCGCCCCGTCGACGCGCCCGCTCTTCGAGCGTGGCGGTGAGGTAGATCTTTACCGTCGCGTTCGGAAAGACAACGGTCGTAATGTCTCGTCCCTCCACCACAACACCAGTGTCAGCGTTAGCGGCGAACAGGCGCTGCTGCGCGACCATGGCCTCGCGAACACTGCCGAGAGCGGCCACGACCGAAACGTCGTGGTTCGTTCGTTCGGTCCGCAATTCGTCGGTGACGTCAACGTCATTGATGACAACACGAGCACCGAGAGACAGCGTGACCCCACTGGCAAACACGCCCATCGCCGTCTCGTCGGTCAGCGAGATGCCCTGGGTTCGCGCCGCGATCGCAACCGCTCGGTACATCGAACCGGTGTCGAGGTAGATCCAGCCCAGCTCCTGAGCCACGGCCCGTGCGACGGTTGACTTACCCGAACCGGCCGGTCCGTCAATGGCGATGATTCGGTCACTCACGAGAGGCTGGCCAAGTCGTTAAAGAATCCTGGGTATGACGACGACACGGTGTCGGGATTTTCGATGGTGCAGCCGTGGCCCGCCGTGCCAGCCACCGCCGCAGACATCACCATGCGGTGGTCGAGTCCAGGATTGATAGTGAAGTTCTGGAACCTGTCGGCCGAACCGAGGCCTTCGATGTAAAAGTCATCACCGTCAGCCCAGGTTTTGGCTCCAACACTCCGCGCTAGCAACATGCAGCCTTCGAAGCGATCGGACTCCTTGAGACGAAGTTCACCCATGTCTCGAAAGACCGTAATCCCCGTCGCGGCGGCCGCGGCGATGCTCAAAATGGGCGCTTCGTCGACACTAGGAATCTCGCTGGCGTGAATCTCGGTGGCGAAAAGTTGTGAGGACCGAACAGTGAGTGTCGAAACGCCGCGACGCTCCTCAACGTCGATGTCGCCTCCCAAACGTTGAAGGACTCCGACGAAGCCGATGCGCTCGGGACTCGATTCCACGTCGAGGATGGTGATAGCCGCCTGTGCCGCAATCAATCCGAGAACGGCGAAAAAGGCAGCTTGTGATGGGTCAGTGGGCACCTGCCACTGTTGCGGG
>DAIPLC010000023.1:13197-14610 GCA_036769405.1 Acidimicrobiales bacterium | reverse complement strand
AAGAGCCCTTCGCCGCGGGACAAAAGGGCTCGTCGGCCATGCCGCACAAGCGCAACCCCGTCTTGTCGGAGCGCTTGTGTGGACTGAGTCGCGTGCTGCGGGGCTACTTGCTCGCCGGACTCGAAGACGTGGCGTTGTGGCACGAGCGCGACATCTCGCACTCCAGCGTGGAGCGCGTGATTCTTCCCGACGCCCTGCAACTCACCGTGTACATGTTGCGCAAGGCCACGGGCTTGGCCGATGGACTCGTGCTACTGCCCGAGCGGGCCCTCGAAAACTTGCAGGTCGGTACGCAAGGACTCGTCTTCTCCCAGTCCGTTCTGCTCGCGCTCGTCGAACAGGGACTCTCCCGCGATGACGCCTACCGCATTGTGCAGTCGGCCGCCCGCAGCGCCGTGGAACAGCGTCGCCCGTTTCGCGAGGTGGTCGCCGAGGACGCGGCCGTTACCCTCGACGAGGCCGCCTTCGACCGGATCTTTGACGCCACCCGCATGCTGGCACACCAGCAGCGCTACATCGACGCCATGACGTGGCTCGCATGACCACCCTCGGCCTCGAACACCTCTACAGCGGCAAGGTGCGCGACCTGTACCGCGTGGGTGACGACCACCTCTTGATGGTGGCCTCCGATCGCCTGAGTGCCTTCGATGTGGTGATGAATGAGTCCATCCCCAACAAGGGTCGTGTCCTGACGGGACTCACGCACTTCTGGGTGAGCGAGTTCGCCTCGGTGCCCACGGCGCTGGTCTCGTGTGACCCCGCCGTTATCGAGACGTTCGTTCCCGGGTTCGCGGAGGCCAGCGACTGGCACGGTCGGACCATGCTGGTACGCAAAGCGGAGATGTTGCCGCTGGAATGCATCGTGCGCGCTCGACTCGCCGGCCAGGCCTTTGACGAGTACCGGGTGAGTGGCACGGTCCACTTCATGGATGTGCCGGCGGGGATGCAGTTGACGGATGCGTTTGAGAAGCCACTGTTCACTCCTTCGACGAAGGCCGAGACCGGCCACGACATGAATATCGACCTGACGACGGCTGCTGCCATCGTGGGGGAGGAGTTGCTCGCCCGAGCCTCCGCCCTCTGTCTTGACCTCTTTGATCGGGCCGCCGAACGACTGGCCGCCCAGGGCCTGATCCTCGCCGACACCAAATTCGAACTCGGCTTCGTCGATGGTGAGCTCGTGGTGTGCGATGAGGTCATTACTCCAGACTCATCGCGGTTGTGGCCAGCCGACCGGGTTGCCTCAGGACAGACCCCGCCGTCGTTCGACAAGCAGCCCTTCCGCGACTGGTTGAATTCGCTGGACTGGAACCGAACCCCGCCGCCACCAAAGGTGCCTAGTGACATCATCGCCGTTACCGCGGGGCGGTACGAATCGGCGTACGAGGTCGTGACCGGTCGATCTATCGAGAC
>DAIPLC010000023.1:0-13097 GCA_036769405.1 Acidimicrobiales bacterium | reverse complement strand
CCGGCTACCGCACACGCCGACAGTTCGACTGTCAACGTCGTGGGCTACTCAATTGTGAAGTCGGTTTTCACCAAGCTGGAAGCCGGATTTCAGTCCACACCCGCTGGTGCTGGGGTGAACTTCACCAACTCCTTCGGTGCTTCGGACACGCAGACCAATAACGTGGCCCACGGGCAAAGTGCCGACCTCGTCAACTTGTCGTTCACACCGAATATCGATCAGCTCGTCACGGCCGGTAAGGTCCCCGCCAACTGGGCGTCACAAGAGTTCACACTTGGTGGCCTCAACGTTGCCCTTCAGGGGTCGAAGCAGCAGACCACCTATCCCACACCAGGCATCTTGACCGACTCGGCCGTGGTCTTTGTCGTGCGAGCCGGTAATCCCCTGAAGATTGGTCCCTCGTGGCTCAAGCTCGTGAAGCCCTACACCACCTCAACGGGCGCCGGAAAGCACAAGGTCGTCACGAGCCACACGTACGGCATCGTAACGCCTAACCCAACGACGTCGGGAAGCGCGCGCTGGAACCTGATCGCCGCCTACGCCGGGGCCATTGCCGCCGGTGACAGCAAGAGTCAGGCCACGAGCTACCTGCAGTCGCTGTTGACGAACACGGTGGCGCAGCCGGTAAGCGGATCGGCCGCACTCGCGGCGTTCCTCAGCGGTACTGGTGACGTGTTGTTGTCCTACGAAGACGACGCACTCGCGGCCGTCGCCGCAGGCAGTCCGGTGCAGATCGTCTACCCCAGTAAGACAATTCTGATCGAGAACCCCGTTGCACTGACGAATTCAGGTCTTTCGAATCCGGCGGCGAAGGCCTTCTACACCTATCTCTTCTCGAGCGCGGGACAGACAATCTTGGCGCAAAACGGCTACCGTCCGGTGACCAAGAGCGTGTGGCAGACGACGGCGAGCACCTTTCACAATTTTGGTGGTTCCGCCATTCCAATCACCACCTTCGACCCCTCGGGTTGGGCCGCGCTGAACGGTCAGTTCTTTGACCCCTCGACCGGTATCGTGTCGCAGCTGGAGCAGAGCATCGGCTAGTGACGGCGTACAGTTTCCCCCCCACCACTGGTCCATTGCAGCCACCCCGCAAGGGGTGGCTGCAATGGCCATTTCATTCACTGTCTCGTCGAATGGGACAGGGCGTGGCCGTGACGTTCTACAGCCTCGTCGTCCTCATCCCGCTCGCCGCACTCTTTTCCAATGCCTTCACCCATGGTTGGGGATTTTTTTGGAAGGCGGCGACAGCCAAAGAGGCCCTCAGCGCCTACCAACTCACCATCATCTGCTCGCTCGTTGCTGCGGGAATAAACGCAGTGATGGGACTGGGCACGGCCTGGGTCCTGGCCCGCGATTCCTTTCGAGGCAAGGCCATCCTGAATGCCCTGATTGACCTTCCTTTCGCCCTGCCTACCGTGGTGGCGGGTGTGACGTTTTACACCCTTTACGGACCAAAGTCACCCGTCCACCTGACGCTTACGGGTACGTGGACGGGCATTACGGTGGCAATTGTTTTTGTCACACTGCCCTTCACTGTCCGCTCGGTGCAGCCGGTCATTGAAACGATGACGTTCAATGCTGAGGCCGCCGCCGCGACACTCGGCGCCTCTCCGTGGCGCGTCTTTCGCACCATCACCTTGCCAACGTTGTTGCCCGCCATTGTGACGGGTGCCGGCTTGGCGTTTGCGCGGGCCATGGGTGAATATGGTTCAGTCGTCTTCATCTCAAATAACTTGCCATTCCGCACGGAAGTCGCCAGTTCCTACATCTACTCACTGGCCGCGGCGGGAGATGCGGTTGGGGCAGCGGCCACGGCGGTGATGATGCTCGTGGTTGCACTTTTGGTGCTGGTCATTGTGTCGGTGACGAGTCGGCGATTGGTGAAGGGGCACTAATGGGTCGCTCACCACTCTGGCTTCGCATCCTCATCATTCTCTACGTCGGCGTGCTCGTCGGCGTGCCACTCGTGTTTGTGTTTCAGCGGACCTTCGCACACGGTGGTGCGGCCCTCTGGTCGGCGCTCCACGATTCCTCCATGACCAACGCAATTGATCTCACGATTCGGGTTGTGCTGGTAGCCCTGCCGGTAAACACCATCGTGGGGGTTGGCGCCGCACTGTGGATTGTTCGCCACCCCTCGTGGTTGTCTCGCGTTATCGACCGCGTTGTCGACGTGCCACTGGCCATCTCACCGATCATCATCGGATTGATGCTCGAACTGGCCTACGCCCAAGACGGGTGGCTGGGTCGACCGTTGGCCGCATTGGGGCTGAAGATCATCTTCTCCTATCCCGGCATCGTGCTCGCCTGCATCTTCGTTTCGTTGCCACTCGTCACGCGACAGCTCATTCCACTCCTGCGTGAAATCGGCTCGAACCAAGAGCAGACGGCGGCCTCGCTTGGGGCAGGGCCAGTGCGAATTTTCCTCACAATTACGATGCGCTCGATTATGTGGGCGACGGCCTACGGCGTCACCCTGACCCTCGCGAGAATCTTGGGTGAATACGGCGCCGTGCTCATTGTGTCGGGCAACATCACCGATTTGACCCAGACGTTGACGCTCAACATTGGCGCCAACTTCGAAAACTACAACGCCTACCAAGGCTTCGTTGGGGCCGGTCTGCTGGCCCTCACCTCCGTCATTATTTTGCTGGTCCTGGGCGTGGCCCGCCACCGTGAAAGGAAACGCCATGAGCATCTCGCTTGAGCACCTCTACAAGTCCTACGGGTCCGTTCAAATTCTGAACGACTTTTCTGACGTCGTCCCTGACGGCTCGCTGACGGCACTGCTGGGACCCTCGGGGTCGGGTAAGTCAACGTTGTTAAAGATGATTGCCGGACTCGAAACGGTCGATCAGGGCCGCGTCATGCTGCACGGTCGCGACGTCACCGCATTGCCGGCGCGTCACCGCAACATTGGCTTCTGTTTCCAGGACTACGCGCCGTTTTACCAGTTGTCAGTCTTTGAGAATGTTGCCTACGGACTCAAGACGCGCAAGATGCCGGCCGCGCAGATCAAGAAGGAAGTGACCGAGCTCCTCGAGCTGGTGCACCTCGGCGCCTTCGCGAGTCGCTACCCACGCCAACTCTCCGGTGGGCAGCGCCAGCGCATGGCCTTGGCGCGGGCGCTGGCCATCAAGCCCGACGTGCTCCTCCTCGACGAGCCGTTTGCCGCCCTCGACGCGCAAGTGGGGGCGGAGCTGCGGGCCTGGGTGCGCTCGTTGCAGCACGACCTAGGCATCACCACGTTGTTGGTGACCCACAACCAGGCCGAAGCAATGGAGGTCGCCGACCGGGTGGTCATTATGAACCACGGTCGCATCGAACAGGTGGGTGTGCCTTCCGAGGTGTACGACAGGCCCGCGAACGATTTTGTTCGCGGCTTCCTCGGGCCCACCACGGTGTTCGAAGGAGCGAGTCTGCGTCCGCACGACCTGCAGGTGACGCGAACGGGTGATGGCACCTCGGCCGTGGTGCGTGACGTGATTCGCCTGGGTTTTGAGGTGCGGGTCATCGTGGCCCCGAGCGACGGCGACACCATCTGGCTGCAGCTCACCCACGATGAAGCCCAGCAACTCAACCTCGAGGTCGGCGAACGGGTCATGATTCGGCGGCGCAACTGACGCGAGCAATCGAGCAGGGCTAGTACCCTTGATGAGGTGAACTACTCCGTTATTGTCGACGTCACCCTCCGCGCCGGAATTGCCGATCCCGAAGGCGCCACCATTGAACGGGCGTTGCCCGCGCTGGGCTTCACCGGCATTTCCAACGTGCGTGCGGGTAAGAGCTTCCGCTTGGACGTTGAGGCACCCTCGGCGCAAGAGGCATTGGCACAGGCCACCGCCATTGCCCAGCGGCTGTTGTCTAACCCCGTCATGGAGGACTCGGTCGCTCGTCTGGCTGGGGAGTAACCCGTGGCCCGCATTGGTGTTGTTGTCTTTCCCGGTTCGAACTGCGAGTACGACGCGGCGAACGCCGTGGCCGATCTCGGTGCGACGCCGGAATTTATCTGGCACTCGTCGTCCTCACTCGGTGACGTCGATGGCGTAATTTTGCCCGGTGGCTTCGCCCACGGTGACTACCTCCGCCCCGGCGCCCTCGCTCGATTCTCGCCCGTCATGGAGGCGGTGCAGACGTTCGCGGCGGCTGGTGGTGCCGTGCTCGGTATCTGCAACGGTTTTCAGGTCTTGACCGAGGCAGGACTCTTGCCCGGCGCGCTGCAGAAGAATCGCGGACTGACCTTTCTGTGTCAGCCGAGCACGCTGGTGGTCGCCTCGACGCGCTCCGTGCTCACCCGCAACGCCGCGGTCGACCAGCACCTCTCGGTGCCGATTAATCATTTCTCTGGCTCCTACACCTGTGACGACGCCACCTACGACGCCCTCGTGACCAACGACCAGATTGTCCTGCGCTACCTCGACAACCCCAACGGATCACGCGACAACATCGCCGGTGTCTCGAACGAGGCCGGCAACGTCGTCGGCCTGATGCCACACCCCGAACGGGCCATGTCGACGCTGCTCGGCAGCGCTGATGGTCGCGTGCTGCTCGGCAGTTTCATCGGGCTGGCCACCACCGCCTCTCTCTAAGAACAACGACGACAAACGGAGCACTCACCATGGACGCCACCGAACCCCTCCACCGCGCCCTCGGCCTCACCGACAGCGAATTCGAGGACATCAAGCAGGTCCTCGGCCGTGAGCCCAACCACGTCGAGCTCGCCCTCTACGGCGTGATGTGGTCGGAGCACTGCTCGTACAAGTCGTCGCGAGTTCACCTCAAGCGTCTGCCGTCGGCGGGTGACCACGTGCTCGTTGGCCCCGGTGAGGGGGCCGGCGTTATTGACGCCGGTGACGGCATTGGCGTCGCTATTCGCATCGAGAGTCACAACCACCCCTCGGCCATCGAGCCCTACCAGGGTGCGGCGACCGGTGTGGGTGGCATTCTTCGCGACGTGTTCTCCATGGGTGCCCGCCCCCTCGCGGTCATGGACCCTTTGTTCTTTGGAGAATTGACTGACGCACGCCAACGCTGGCTGGTCGAGGGCGTGGTGTCGGGTGTGTCGGGCTACGGCAACTCGGTCGGCGTGCCGACCATTGGTGGCGAACTGACCTTCGATAACTGCTACGCCTCTAATCCGCTGGTCAACGTGTTGGCCGTGGGTGCGCTACCGAAGGATCGCCTCGTCCTCGGCGTGGCCTCGGGTGTGGGGAACCTCGCCGTCTTGCTGGGCTCACGCACCGGCCGCGACGGCATCGGTGGTGTCTCGGTCCTGGCCTCGGCCGGCTTTGACGGCACCGATGGCGCCGCCTCCCTCGACGACGCCAAGCGTCCGAGCGTGCAAGTGGGCGATCCCTATGAAGAAAAGCGGCTCATTGAGGCCTGCCTTGAGCTCCTCGACCACAAGTTGGTGGTCGGTATTCAGGACCTTGGTGGTGCCGGCATTGTGTGCGCCCTGTCCGAGACGGCCGCCAAGGGTGGCGTGGGACTCAACGTGGACTACACCGCTATTCCGTTGCGTGAAGTCGGCATGGCTCCGTGGGAAATTATGACTTCGGAGAGCCAGGAGCGCATGCTCGCCATCATCACGCCCGAGAACTGGGCCGCAGTTGCGGCACTGTGTGCGAAGTGGGAAGTGCGGGCGACCGTGGTGGGCCACGTCGTCGAACCCGACGTCCTGCCCGACGGTTCGACCGTGGGCATGTTGCGCGTCCGCGAGGGCTTTGATGGCCCCATCGTGGCCGAGGTACCAGCTACCTCGCTGGCGGATGAAGCCCCGCTCTACCACCGCCCCCTGGCTCGTCCCGCGAATCTGGACGCGATAAACGCTGACGACCCGACCCACGACGAACCAACCGGTGACCTCACGGAGGAACTGCTCGAGTTGCTGCTTGATCCGGCCTGGGTCTACCGTCAGTACGACAGCCAGTTGTTCTTAAACACGGTGGTGGGACCGGGTCACGATGCCTCACTCCTTCGTCTCGCGGGTCCCGGTCTGCCTCGTTCGAACCGCGGCATCGCCGTGACCACGGACTCCAACCCTCGCTGGTGTGCCCTCAACCCCCGCGTCGGCACGGCCCTGACCGTGGCCGAGGCTGCGGCCAACTTGGCCTGCGTGGGCGCAACCGCCAAGGCGTTGGTGAACTGTCTCAACTTTGGTAACCCCACCCACCCCGAGGTGATGTGGCAGTTGTCAGAATCCATCGACGGTATGGCCGAAGCGTGCAACGCCTTCGAGATCCCCGTCGTAGGCGGCAACGTTTCCCTCTACAACGAAAGTGGTGGCAACAACATCGACCCCACTCCCGTCGTCGGTCTCCTCGGTGTCGTGGACGCCCTTTCGACGCCGCCGCCGGGCTGGCAGTGGCGCGACGGTGACGCGGTAGTACTGCTGGGTCACCGCACGGCTGCGGGAGACGAGGCGTTTCCCCTCGCCGGCACCGACTGGGCCACCGCGCGCGGTCGCCGTGGCGGACGGTTGCCGGCCTTCGTGGCCGAGCAGATTGTGCCGGCCGTGCGATTTGTCGCGGCACAGGTGGCGTCAATCTGTGGCGGTGGTGCATCATCACTGACCGCCATCCACGACGTCGGCGGCGGCGGTCTCGCCGTTGCGCTGGCCGAAATGGTGGCCGTTAGTGGTCAGGGTGTGACCGTGTCGTCACTCGATGGACGCGGCGAATTCTTCAGCGAATTCCCTGGTCGTTTCGTCGCCGGCACGAGCAACCCGGACGAACTCCTCGCGGCCGCCGCGGCGGCCGGTGTACCGGCCGTGGTGCTCGGCACCGTGGGTGGTGACACCTTCACGATCGGCGATCAGGTAGCCGTCAGCGTGGCCGATGTGCAGGCCCGCCGCAGTGGCGCACTCGTCAACCGGCTGAACGCGCACTAGCGTCGCGCAACTCCTCGAGGACGTGGTCGGGGACTGCGAGGTCACCGCTGTGGCCCCGGCCGAGGGCGACATCCTTCTTAAAGGTGCCGTGAAAATCGGAACCACCGGTTGGAATCATGCCGGCGTCTCGGGTGAGTTTCACCATGAGGTCGCGAATAGGCTTCGATGTACCGCCGTAGTAGGCCTCGATGCCGGTAAATCCACGGTCCTTTAGGGAGCGAATAATGGCGGGCATCTCTCGCTCGATACGGTCTGCGGTGTAGTCACCGAGGTAGTTCAGTAATGGGTGGGCCATGGAGAAGACCGTGCCGGAACCGGCCGCCGCGGCGACCACTTCCTCTAGGGTGAGCTCGGTCTTGGGTAGGTAGGCCTTGCCCCCGCTACCGAGCCATTCGACAAAGACGTTCGACCAGGATTCGGGGGTGCGCTCGCCCACAATCTCGGGGTGGAGTGAGAACATGGCTTCGGCGAAGTGGGGGCGACCAATGCTGTCGGCACTGCGCGCCAGTCCTTCCACGGCGGAGAAGGTCAGTCGCTCGAAGCCGAGGTCTTGCAGCATGGTGACCAGGGCCTGATTGCGAGTTAATCGGTCAGTCCGGAGTCGGGTCAGGACCTGCTGCATCGGTGAGTTCGGGTCGAGGGGAAGAAAGTAGGCGAGGACGTGAACACCACGTCCGGTGGTTGTGCCGTCACGATCGGCGCGGGGGAACTCGTGGTCGACCAGAGAGATTTCGGTGCCGGGAATGAGTTCGATGCCCTCGGCGTCGCAGGCGGCCTGCATGTCGTCGTGACTGGCTGTGGTGTCGTGGTCCGTCAGGGCAATAGCGGCGAGGCCAACCTCCTTGGCCATGCGGGCCAACGTGGCCGGTGTTTCTGAGCCGTCGGAGAAGGTTGAATGGGTATGGAGGTCAATCACGCCACGATGGTAGTCCGCCACCCCGACATGGTGGCATGTGAAAGAATTACCTAGTGCCCTCTACTTCCGCCGCCACCTTTGAAGGATCGTTAAAGGAAGCTTGCGGGGTGGTGGGCATTGTGGTGCCCGGCGTCGACGTGGCGTCCTACTGTTACGACGCCCTGTTCGCTCTGCAGCACCGAGGGCAAGAATCGGCCGGTATGGCCGTGGTCTTCGAAGATCAACTCACCGTCGTTAAAGACAATGGGCTCGTGTCGAGCGTCTTTTCCGACACGACGCTGCAGGCCCTCAAGGGTTCGATGGTGATTGGCCACACTCGTTATTCCACGTCCGGCTCGGCCAACTGGACCGCCGCGCAGCCCGTCTTTCGTTCGACGCCGAACGGCACCTTTGCGCTGGCCCACAATGGCAACTTGACCAACGCTCCCGCGATGGCCAGCGACGCCGACATCCTCTTCACCTCGATGCTGTCGGACTCCGACCTCGTGGCGGAACTCGTCGCCCGTGAGGTGGAAAAGGGTGCCTCGGTGCCTTCTGCCCTCCGGTCAGTTCTCGCCCAGGCCCACGGGGCATTTTCGATGGTGATTGTCGAAGCCGACGCCATCTACGCCGTCCGCGACCCCCACGGGTTCCGGCCGCTGTGCCTCGGTGTGTTCGGCACTCCTGAGGCGCCCGAAGGCTGGATTGTGGCCTCGGAATCACCCGCACTCGATGTCGTTGGCGCCACGTTTGTCCGCGAGATCGCGCCCGGTGAAATGGTGACCCTGACCCCCGACGGATGCACCTCAGTGCAACTCTTAGAGCCCGCCGAGGGGCCCACGAAACTCTGCATCTTTGAGTTCGTGTACTTTGCTCGTCCCGACTCCTATTTGATGGGGCACCAGGTGCACACCGCGCGCCGTCGGATGGGTGAGTTCCTCGCCCACGAATGTCCCGTGGCGGCCGACATCGTTATGGGTGTCCCCGACTCGGGTGTCCCCGCCGCCGAGGGCTACGCCAAAGCCTCGGGTATTCCTTTTGGCTACGGACTCGTCAAGAATCGCTACATCGGCCGCACCTTCATCTCACCCGGGCAGGACAAGCGTGCCGCCAGTGTGCGTCGCAAGCTCAACCCGCTGCGCGAGAATATTGAGGGCCAGCGGCTCGTCGTCGTGGACGACTCAATCGTCCGTGGGACCACGACGCAGGCCCTCGTGCGTATGCTTCGTGAGGCCGGCGCCGCCGAGATTCACCTGCGCATCTCCTCGCCTCCCTTCCAGTGGCCCTGCTTCTTTGGTATCGACACACCGACCCGGGATGACTTGCTGGCGGCGCACCACACGCTGGAAGAAATGAACGCCTTCATTGGCTCGGACTCACTGGCCTTCTTGTCGCTCGAGGATCTGCGAGCCTCGATTGCCGTTACGGACGAGTGCTGCGACGCCTGCCTCACCGGCAACTACCCCGCCCCCGTACCGGTGGCCCTGAGCGCAGGAGGCCGCTGGTGAGTCGACTGTTAGATCTTGGGCCAGGTGGCGCCACGTACGCCGCGGCCGGTGTCTCCATTGAGGCCGGTGACGAGGCCGTCGAACGAATCAAGGCACACGTCGCCTCGACCAAGCGTCGTGAGGTGCTCGGCGGTATTGGTGGTTTTGGCGGGCTCTTCGCACTCGACACCGCTCGCTACCGCGAACCCGTGCTGGTAGCTTCCGCTGATGGCGTTGGCACCAAGCTCGAGGTAGCGCGCCTCGCCCAGCGCTACGACACCGTCGGCATCGACCTCGTAGCGATGCTGGTGGACGACCTTGCCTGTCTCGGCGCCGAGCCCCTCTTCATGCTCGACTACGTCGCGGTGGGGGCCCTTGATCCCGCCCGACTCGAAGAACTGGTCGGTGGCATTGCCGCCGGTTGTCGTCAAGCGAATACCGCGCTCCTCGGTGGTGAAACGGCCGAGCACGGGGGCGTCATGCGCCCCGACGATCTCGACGTAGCCGGCTTCGTGGTCGGCGTGGTTGAGCGGGGGGCCGAACTCGGCCCCGACCGCGTTCGTGAGGGTGACGTGTTGGTGGGCTTCGCCTCGCCGGGCTTGCGTTCGAACGGCTACAGCCTGGCTCGCAAGGTGCTCCTTAGTGACGCCGCCGATTTGCACGCGCCGGCCTGGGATGGTGCCGACGTCACGATCGCCGACGAACTCCTTCGTCCCTGCGTGATCTACGCCCCCGCCATGGTGACGCTGGTGCGTGACTTTGGTTCAGCCATTCACGCGGCCGCTCACATCACGGGTGGTGGCATCGTGGGCAACGTGGTGCGCATCTTGCCCGAGGCGCTGGATGCCGTCATCGATATGACGTCATTCGCCACGCCCGAGATCTTCTTCGAAATCCAGCGTCGCGGCCAGGTCAGCGCCGACGAGATGGTCCGCGTCTTCAACTGTGGCCTCGGGATGGTCGTGGCGGTTGACGCCGCGCAGGCGGCGGAAGTCGTTGCGAGCGCGCAATCGTCGGGTATTGAAGCCATGGTCGTGGGCCACGTTGCGGCCGGTACTGGTCAGGTAACGCTGGTATGACCGCTCGCGAACGAGTTCTCGAACACCTCCTGACCCACTCGGTGCGTCGGGGCGACTTCACGCTGAAGTCGGGACGAAAGTCGACGTGGTTCATTGATTCGAAGCAGACCATCTGTGCCGCTGAATCGATGCTCGACGTGGCGCAACTGATTGTCGAGCGCCTACCCGAGGAGGCCACCGCTATTGGTGGTCTCACCATGGGGGCCGATGGCGTGTCCTTCATTAGCGCGGGCGTGGCCGCCAGTCAAGGGCGAGGACTCCGGGCCTTCAGCGTTCGTAAAGAGGTCAAAGATCACGGCGCTGGTGGTCGGATTGCCGGTGCGCTGCTGCCCGGTGACAAGGTCGTCATTACCGAAGACACCGTCACCCGAGGGACCAGCCTGATGGAGGCGGCCCGCGTCGTACGGGACTTTGGCGCCGAGGTCGTACTGCTGCTCGCGGTCGTTGATCGTGGTGGCACCGCTGCGGCCATGGCCGCCGAAGAAGGATGGCGATTCGACGCCCTCTTCACGGCGGTCGACCTCGGTTTTAACTATGAAGGCGCCTAGGGGTGCTCGACAAGCACTGAGCTCTCGTCGTTGCTGCCGTCCGTGACCAGACAGAAGGGGTGACCGACGGGGTCTCGGTAGATTCGAAAGTTCCGGCCGCGCTGCTCGGGATCCTTCGTGGCTCCCCGGGCGAGCACCCACGCCTCACCCTCGTCGAGATTCGTGACCGCAATATCAAGATGGAGTTGTTGTGGCACCGCTCCCTCGGGCCAGGTGGGCGCGACGTAGGTGTCGATCTTCTGGAAGGCCAGCACCGAAACACCCTGGTCGAGAATCTCAATCCACGTTGCCTCTTCCGGGGGATATCCCTCGAGGATCTCGACGTCGAGGGAGAGGATGTCGGCGTAAAAGGTAGCGAGGGCAAAAGGGTCGGGGCAATCGATGACGGTGAGGCGAAGTCGCAGTGAGTTCATGGTCGAATCGTAGGACACGGCGAGCGAAAAATGAAAACCCCGTGGCACGTGGAGCCACGGGGTTTTCTTTGGTGGTCGAGACCGGCGTCGATCCGGTGACCCCACGCTTTTCAGGCGTGTGCTCTACCAACTGAGCTACTCGACCATCTCGTTCCCCCTTTCGGGGTTCCGAGCGGACCTGACGGGATTTGAACCCGCGACCTCCGCCTTGACAGGGCGGCGTGCACTCCGAGCTGCACCACAGGTCCTCGGTGTTCCCAAAGTCGAGACTTTGAGACGCGAATATCTAGTCTAGCCCCTCGAGGGGGCTAGGTCTAAATCGGCCGTGTCGCCCTACTTCCCGCCTAGTCCCAGACCCTGTAGCAACTGGGGTGTGATGACGGTTGGTGCGTGCGGTGCCGTCACGGCATCGTTGTGGTGACTGATTGACGCCTTCAGTTCCACGCTCATTGCGCCGGCCCCATTGGGGGCCGTGATACCCACGGACGCGGAAGTGGCGGTCGATCCGTCGAGGCCCAACGAGACGTTGTACGTTCCCGCGTTGTGGCCCACGGGTGTGGCCGCCTGGTGCTGGAGTGAGGCGACTGCGGGCGCGAGTGCCCGAGCCAGTGTGTCGAGGCTGCCGGTCTCTTGGTAGCCGTTGCCGGTCGTCGTGTACTTGCCCTTTTCAATGACTGACGTGATGGCGTCGAGCAGCTTCGTCTCGGCCGCCATTTGAGAGGTTGTTTCGGCGGCCGCCTTCGAGTTCGCGGGGAGGTACGAGGTCAGCAGTGAACTCGGCACTTCGAACCAACGATTGCCGTAGGTCAACTGCAACACCGGAAGTTCGCTGGCCACTGCGCTTCCCAGCTCAGGGAAGCCTGACAACACCTTGAAGTCAATGTTTACGTAGAGCGTCTTATCGATTTCGATCAGGTGCACGAGCGGCGCACCACTGACGTTGATTGTGATGTCGGAGTTCACGTGTCCCTTGGAGTCGGCGATAGCCCCACCGGTGGTGCTGGCTTCCTTCACGTCATACGACAGTTTCGCGAGGATGGCTTCGTACCGGGCAGCGCTGGCGGCGTTGGCGCCGGTGCCACTCAGACTCGCCGTCAAGTGCATCTGGACGTAGGGCTGCGCACCGACGGAATGCAGAGCCCCCTGGATGGTTTGCTTGACCGAGTTGCCACACGCGGACAGCGCGAGGGAGCCGGAGAGAAGACCAGCGAGTGCGAGGGAGAAACGGACGTTCATGAGACCTCCAAAAGTGCGTGAACGTAGTGAACTGTAGTCCCGTTTTTGCTCTGTCACCAGTTACTTAGCGCGACTGGGTGAGGCGGTCAATCACGTCGTCAACCACGGCACTGGTAGAGAATTCGCCACCGAGGTCGAAGGTGCGCACCCCGGCCGCGGCACCTTCCAGCGTGGCGGCGCGTAAGCGCTGACCAGCCCGACGGAACGATTCGTCTTGGTAGCGGAGGGCGGCCTGGTCGAGGAGGGCGGCTTGCGCGAGCAACATGGCCATGGGGTTAGCGACATTCTTGCCCTCGAGCGACGGTGCCGTGCCGTGTGGGGCCTCGGCCATGGCGACGCGGGGTCGAAGGTTCTCGTCGAGTGAGAGGAGTACCGACTCGGCACCGGCGATGGAGCCGAACATGGCCAAGACCATGTCGCTCAAACAGTCACCATCACGGTTAAGGGCGGGGATCACCAGGGTGCGGTCGTGAGCCTCGGTGAGGAGGCCAGCGTAGGCGGCGTCAATCAACGTGGGCTGATAGGGCACGAGGGGCCAGCGCGAAGC
>DAIPLC010000148.1:0-3398 GCA_036769405.1 Acidimicrobiales bacterium | reverse complement strand
TTGTCGTCCGTTAAGTCGAAATGACCGAGCTGCTGGGGAAGGGCGTCCTCAACTGAGCTGATGGTTGCCCACGCCGCCGTTGACGCCTCGTCGATAAGGGCCCGCTCGACGTCAGTCCCCGACCACGCAATGGTTTCGAGTGCGCGCCGCGCATGACGGAGGTCCCACTGCGTTGTTCGTGAGGACGCCGGGTGCGAGACCGAAGCGAGGGCATGACTCACCCGTCCGGCGATGGCTCCCATGCGGGCCATGGTAAAGCCGGTGAGAGTTGATGTCTGGGTAAAGGTGCCACCGGGGAGGTAGGAGAAGAGGCGCACGTGGCGACGGCCTTCGCTCGTGTCCAGCCAGGCTGACACGGGGCGATCGAGATGACGCAGAATTGTGGTGACGCGGAGATCGGGGAGTGCGCTGGCGAGGTGACTGCTCACCATGGTCTGGAGTTCAATCTCCGCGTCGGAGAAGACGGGGTTGCTGATCTTGAGTACGCCGAACGGCACGTCTTCACCGGGGCGAGTTACCAAAAAATTCTGATCCTGCTGACTCCCTAACGGCGAAAGAAGGACCTCGAGGGCGAACTCGTCACGGAGGAGTGCGCTCACCTCGTCGATGGATAACGAAGGGGAGACGAGCGCACCGTGGTCGAAGAAGTTGAAGAGGGACTGGTCGAACGCGTCGGAGTTCGTCATTATGCGTGGTCCTTACTGACTAGGCGCAATCGCCACAACTCCAATTTAAGCCACCCCCACGGCAAAGTCGACACCAGAACTGTTTGAGTCCCATTTTGGCTCCATCGTGCTACGGTGACGGCGTAGGGCAACTGGCGCATCGACTCTGTCAACGCCAGCAATCCGAGGAGTGAAGGGACGCAATGTCAGCACGAGGATCGCGCGTTCGTCGGCGAGGTCGTGACGCACGCGTATGACGGCGCTCTTTTGTGCGACCTGTGGTGCACCCTTCCAGGGGTTCCCCTTCTGCGGGAACTGCGGTCGCCGTAATCCTGACTTTGATCAGGAAGTTGAAGCACCCCGTGAGCTCAACGCCGACGAGTTGGCGGTGCGCGATCGAGTGAGCGCCGAAGCCGAGGCACTCGGCGCCGACGAATTCCTTACCGACGTGGCCACCGCCAAAGCACTCGGGCATCCGTCGAATCCCGTGACGTTGTCACGCGCCGTCCAGTCATTCAGTCGGCTGCAACGTTTGCTGGTGGAGTTGAAGACCCTTTCGCCACTAGAACGCGATCTCGCGACACCGCTCGTGGCACGCCTCGAAGCACGCGCTTCGTGGGCCACCGAGCTCCTGGGTGCAGACGCTACGGGAGCGTTGCCAGCGGGGGCCGCGGCAGCTCCATGGCCAACCCGCACCGATGAGGTCCGCTTGGTTGCGACACCGTCAAAGCCGTCGCTGCACATCGATGGTGCCCAAGTACTGGCCAGCGCGGGCGTGATTCTGCTCGTGGCGGCCACGCTTCTGTTCGAGCACGGTAAGCACTCCTGGATGATTGTGGCACCCGCCATCGGCCTGATGGCGCTCCTAGGGGCACTCACCGTGTGGTGTCAACGGTCAACAAAACTGGCCCCCGCGGGGGCTATCTTTCGCGCCGCGACCGCACTCGTCCTGCCACTCGTCATTGAAAACATCATCGCCGCGATGCGTTGGCAGTCAGCCACTACGAATCGCAATCTGACCATCGGCATTGGCGCACTGGCCTGCACCGTGGTCTACGGCGGTCTGGCGCGGTCACTTCGCTCGCGGGGCTTTCTGGTCCTGAGCTACGCGTCCGTCGCCACCAGCTGGTTAGCTCTCACCGCACTCCTCCCACTGCACCAGTGGCGCACGGTTTCCTACGCTGTTCTCTCCGCGGCCTTCCTCGTCGTGAGCTACGTCAATTGGTGGGAGTCCGACCGCACCACTCATAGGGCTCCGTCATTCCTATCGTCGAGCAGTGGGATTGGCCTGCTCTTCCACACGGGCGCTGTGCTGGTGAGTCTCGCCGCCGCTCTCCACTTCCAACTGGGTAGCCACACCCTCTCGAGTCCACTGCCGGTTCTTTTCGCCGTGGCGCTGCTGGCCGGCGCCTACCTGTACTTTGCGGTACGCCGGCGTAGCGAGTGGGCCGCCGTGGCGTCACTTGTTACTGCACCCCTGACGGCACTCGTGGCAAGCACGTGGCTGTTCGGATCCCCGACTGGCGTGAGTGCGGGTGCGGCGGCGGTCACTACCTTGGGCGCGGTATTGGTCCTTCGTCCCACCTACGGCCCGAAGGGGATATTCCCACTCCTCCTGGCTGCTCCCCTGGCTATTGCCATCGTGAGCGGCACTGCCGTGCGCCACCCGTCGTGGACGGGGCCCGCCGCGCTGGCCGCCGCCGCGCTGGTCGCGCTGGTGGTTGCTCGTCTCGGGCTGTCAGTAAACGCGCTCCTGGCGCGGGTGAGCGCCGTCGCGGCGGAACTCATCGCCGCCGACGCTATCTTCTTCACGGTGTGGGGTGGGCTGCACCAGACCCACCACGCGGGAATGGTGTTGACGGCCCCGGTCGCCATGATCGCGGCGGGTGTCGTGTCCGCGCTGTGGCTGGTACGAGCCTGGTGGACACCGTCGCGCTTTGCGGTGGTCGGCCTCCACCCGGCCTACGCACCCGCCCTCGTAGCGACACTCCTCACCCTCGGATCATCGAGGGCCTACCTCCAACTCGCGAGCGCTATGCCCCGGGCCTTCCTCGTGGCCGGCATCATGACGGCCTACGCCGGGGCCGTCTGGTACACCGCCGTGCGGATCCGATTCATCTGGCTGGTGCTGGGGAGCGCCGCGCTGCTGTCGTGGGCGGAGGCAACGTTGCTGCAGGCGCACGGCGCAATTGTCTGGCTCCCCGATTCCTCGCTCGCCACGTTAATTTTCGCCGTGGTCGTGTTTTACGTGTCTCGGCGTGTCGTTGAGCCGCGCCTTCGGTACGTCGTCTGGGGTCTCACTCTCTTTGTCCTCGCTCCACTGTTGCGGTCAGAGTACCTGCAGTACCAGAACATGCCTCAGGTCACAACGGCCTGGGCCGTGGCCGGGGTCGCACTCGCCTACGCCAGCCTGGTCTGGTACGCGGCGCACCGCCTCAACGCGCGGTGGGCCGTCTTCTTCTCCGGAGCCCTGCTCTCGGGGGGACTCGTCACGCTGCTCAATGCCTACGGCAGCCCTCTCTGGCTGTCGCCGACCACGGTATTAGTTGTGATGGCCCTCGCGTCGCTCTACGTGGCCTACGTCGAGCGCTGGCTCGGGCTGGTGTTGGTCGCGGCGGGACTCCTTACGGCCGCTATAGCCACCGTGCTGTTGCACGCCGTGGGGATGGTGTGGACGCCGCTCGCCATCGTCGCCACGGCCCTCCTCTTTTACGGCGTCGGGGCGCTCCGTTC
>DAIPLC010000022.1:0-14689 GCA_036769405.1 Acidimicrobiales bacterium | reverse complement strand
GTCACCTCAACGCCCACCTCGACCCCTTGAGCTCGTCCTCGAATGCCCTGCACCCGGAGCTCGACCTAGCGACGTACGGACTCACCATCTGGGACCTCCAGCGAAGCTTCGTTGTTGACGGACTCGCTGGTAAGAGCGAAGCCACGCTCGAGGAGATTCTCTCCATTTTGCGCGATGCGTACTGTCGCACTCTCGGCATCGAATACGGCCACATCATGGACCCCGCGCAAAAGCGCTGGATCCAGGAGCGCGTGGAAGGCGTGCGATGGAGCACCACCCCCGAGCAGCAGCGTCACATTCTCGACGCCCTGAACGAGGCGGAAGTCTTCGAGCGCTTCTTGCACTCTCGCTATGTTGGACAAAAGCGCTTCGGCCTCGAGGGCGGTGAGTCCACCCTGGTGGCCTTGCAGACCATTCTTGACGCAGCGGCGGACGATGGCCTCCGTGAAGCCGTTATTGGTATGGCCCACCGAGGCCGTCTCAATGTGCTCGCCAACATTGTGGGCAAGTCCTACTCCGACATTTTCTCGGAGTTCGAAGGCAACCTCGACCCCGAGAGTGTGCAGGGCAGTGGTGACGTGAAGTACCACAAGGGGTCGCGCGGAAACTTCGTCAGCCCGAGCGGCGCCAGCATCACGGTGTCGATGGCCTCGAACCCCTCGCACCTCGAAGCGGTCTCGCCCGTCGTTGAAGGTATCGTTCGCGCCAAGCAGGACGCCGTGGTCCGCCCGAGCGACGGCACTGGCTCGATTCCCGGCGCCGACCACTTCCCCTTCCTGCCAATTTTGCTGCACGGTGACGCTGCCTTCGCCGGACAGGGCGTGGTGTCAGAGACCCTCAACATGTCCCAGCTCTCGGGCTACCGCGTTGGCGGCACCATTCACGTGGTCATCAACAACCAGGTGGGCTTCACCACCGCGCCGCAGTCGGCTCGTTCGAGTTTCTACCCAACCGACGTGGCCAAGATGATTCAGGCACCTATCTTCCACGTCAACGGCGACGACCCCGAGGCCTGCGCTCGCGCGGCGGCCTTGGCCTACGACTACCGACAGACCTTCCACCGTGACGTCGTCATCGACATTGTCTGCTATCGACGCCACGGGCACAACGAGGGCGACGACCCGAGTTACACCCAGCCCCAGATGTACGCGCTGATTGAGCAGATGCGCTCAGTCCGCAAGGCGTACACCGAGACCCTGGTGCGTCGCGGTGACTTCACCATGGAGGAGACCGAAGCGGCCCTGGATGCCTTCAGCAACCGCCTGCAGGCCGTGTTGGACGAAGTGCGCACCATTCCGGTGCCGCAACTCAACGGCGTGCCCGTCGCAGAGATTCCCGCCGACGAAACGCCCGCCGAAACGGGCGTCGCGGAAGCAACGTTGCAGACGGTGGCCAGTGCGACAATGCACGCTCCCGAAGGGTTCACTGTTCACCCCAAGTTGGAGCGACAGTTCGCCCAGCGCGCCCAGTTGCTCGAGTCGGGCGAAGTCGACTGGGCCTTGGGCGAGGCGCTGGCCTTCGGCACGTTGGCCCTCGAGGGCACCAACGTGCGCCTCATGGGTCAAGACTCGCGTCGCGGTACCTTCTCGCACCGTCACGCCGCCTTGATCGACTACGCCAACGGTCAGCAGTACGTGCCCCTGTCGAATCTCGACTCATCTGGTTTCTTCACCGTGCGCGACTCCTTCCTGTCGGAGTACGCGGCGCTGGGCTTCGAGTACGGCTACTCGGTTGAGTCGAAGCACTCGCTCGTGGCGTGGGAGGCCCAGTTCGGTGACTTCGTCAACGGCGCCGAAATTATCATCGACAACTTCCTGGTCGCCGCCGAAGACAAGTGGGGCCAGACGGCGTCCCTGGTCATGCTGTTGCCCCACGGGTACGAAGGCCAGGGTCCCGAACACTCCAGTGGTCGCATTGAGCGCTTCTTGTCGCTGTGCGCCCGGAACAACATCCGCGTGGCGCAGCCCTCGACCAGTGCCCAGTACTTCCACTTGCTGCGCAGTCAGGTGCGTCGTGAACACGTGACGCCATTGGTGATTTTTGCGCCGAAGTCGATGTTGCGTGCCGTGCAGACGCGTTCGCCGCTCCACGAATTCACGAGTGGCTCGTTCCACCGCGTTCTCGGTGACACGAGTGTCGAGGCCAGCAGCGTTACCCGTGTGGTCCTCGCCTCGGGCAAGGTTGGCCACGAGGCGAAGGCACGCCGTGACGAACTTGGCATTAACAACGTGGCCATTGTGCGCGTGGAACAGCTCTACCCGTGGCCGGCCGACGATGTCGCCGCTGCGCTGGCGCCGTTCACTAACGCGACCGAGTTTGTCTGGCTCCAGGAGGAACCGGAGAACATGGGTGCCTGGCCCTTCGTGCACCTGCGGACACTCGGCGGGCCGCAAGTCTTGCGTCACGTGGCGCGCGCCGAGTCGGCCAGTCCCGCGACTGGCTCCGGACTCGTGCACGCCGCCGAACAGGCTGACCTGTTCGTCCGAGCACTGCAGTGAAGACCCCACCGCTACGCGTCGTAGTCGACGGATCAAATCTCGCTACCGAAGGTCGGACCATACCGAACCTTCAGCAGCTGGACGCCGCCGTCCGGGCCTTCTTAGAGGAGCACCCCGGGGCCGATGTCATCGTGGTGGTCGACGCGAGCTTCGAGCACCGCGTCGCCACGAGTGAGCGCAACCACTTCAAAGAGGCCGAGGCGGCGGGGGAGATCGTGACGCCACCCGCTGGAGCTATTGGTCGGGGTGACGCCTTTATTTTGAAGATCGCCGATCGTATCGACGCGGTGGTGCTGAGTAACGACTCCTTCCAGGAGTTTCACGACGAGTACCCGTGGCTTTTCGACGTCGGTCGCCTCATTGGCGGTAAGCCGGTGCGCGGCGTCGGCTGGATCTTTACCGAGCGACTGCCGGTCCGCGGTATCAAGGCGGCGAGGGCGAGCAAGGCCGTGAAGAAGGTGGCCGTGGTCTTGCCCGAGGGCCTGACCCCTTCGATTGGTGACACCCTCACCCCCGTCAAGGCGACCAAGGTCACCAAGGCAGCCAAGGCCACGAAGTCGACCGCCAAGCCAGCGAAGAAGGTAGCCAAGGCCGCGGAAGTCAACGACGCGCCGGCGAAGAAGGTAGCGAAGAAGGTTGTCAAGAAGGCCGTCGAGGCGCCCGCCACCGTGGAAACACCCCCCACCGTGGCCCTGCGTCGTGGCCGACAGCCCGTCAACCCCGAAGGGGCCTTCGCCGATTTCTTGAAGCAGTTCAAGATCGGCGCTCCCGTCGATGCCGAAGTGGTCGCCTTTACGTCCCACGGGGCTGTTCTCAAAGTCACGCTCAAGAGCGGCGACGCCATCGAGTGCTACGCGCCAACGGCCAACCTCGGCACACCGGCGCCGACGCGGGCCCGTGACGTGCTCAAACGCGGTGACGTGCGAACCTTTTCACTACGATCCTTTGATACCGAACGACGCATTGCGGAGGTGGGCTTATGAGCGAACTATCACTGCGACCCGAAGACTGGATTCCTCACCGTCCGCCCTTCCTGCTCATCGATGAGATGACCAGCATCACCCCGGGTGAAACGGCGACGGGGTTCTGGACCCTGACGGGCGACGAGTACTTTTTCCCCGGACATTTCCCCGGTCGTCCAACGACACCAGGAGTGCTGATGCTCGAGGCGCTCGCCCAAGTGGGTGCCGTGGCCGTGCTGGCCGACCCCGCGTACGCCGGTCGCTTGCCACTCTTTGCCGGCATTGAGAATGCTCGATTCCGTCGCCAGGTACTGCCCGGTGATCGACTGGACATGACGACCACGATGACCAAGATGTCCGCTCGTGGCGGCAAGGGGCACGGCGTGGCCACCGTCGATGGCGTGGTGGCGGTAGAGGCCGACATCTTCTTCATCCTCGTTGACGCCTCGTGAAAATTGCCACCTGGAACGTCAATTCGTTGACGGCTCGGTGGCCGCGCGTCGCTGAATGGCTCGAGGCCACTGCCACTGATGTGGTGTTGGTGCAGGAGACGAAGCAGACTGACGCGAAATTTCCCTTCGCCGATCTCGCCGCCCTCGGTTACGAGTCAGCCCACTACGGGCAGGGCCAATGGAATGGCGTCGCTATCTTCTCGCGCGTCGGCCTCGATGATGTCGTCACTGGCCTGGGCGCCGACGAAGAAGCGCGCTGCATTCGCGCGACCTGCGGTGGTGTGCGGGTCTACTCCTGCTACGTCCCGAATGGACGCAGTCTCGATAACCCCCACTACACCTACAAGCTCGGCTGGTTGGCTGATCTGCGCGACGAACTTGACCAACGCGACCGCACCCAACCCATTGTGGTGGGCGGCGACTTCAACGTGGCCTACCGCGACGATGACGTCTACGACGTGACGAAGTTTGTCGGGGCCACGCACGTCTCAACGCCCGAACGTGACGCTCTCACGGCCATCGTTGACACCGGGCTGGTGGACCTCGCTCGAGCAGCGCACCCCGAGGGGGTGCAGTACACGTGGTGGGACTACCGTGAAGGGGCCTTTCGCCGTGGCTGGGGTCTACGGATTGACTACCTGTTCGCCGACGGCGTCACGGCCGAGCGAGCGACTGCCGTCGAGGTAGATCGCGAGGCCCGAAAGGGTGAAAAGCCCTCCGATCACGCACCAGTGGTCGTGACGTTGGCCTAGGGGCGAAGCAGTCCGGGCCGTTCTGGCTCGGGTGCCAGGGCGGCCTCTAACTGGTGACGAATGGCGTCGAGACGTCGGCGCGCAACCTCGGGCGCGGCCGGGGCCCGCTCCGCCGCCAGCGCTTGCAGCGTCGTCTCAATCGCCGCCAGGTAGCGCGAGGGGTGACGGCCACTGAAGCGCGGGTCGTTCAGTGCACGACTCCACGTCATCAGCAAGGTTCGTTCCGCACGCGAGAGCGCCACGTAGGCCAATCGCGCCTCTTCGGCGAGTTCCGCCGGCGTGGTCGCGTTGTAGTTCGGGAGTTGGCCTTCGGCACACCCCACGACAACAACGTGCTGAAACTCCAGCCCCTTGGAGCGGTGAATGGTGCTGAGCGCCACCGCGTCAACCGAGGCGCTCTCCATCTCACGCTTCTTCCACTCTTCAGGATTGAGGTCCGACGAGGGGCCGTGATCGGCGCCGCGGCGCTCGAAGGGGATGTCGTGACGCTCGAGCGCATCAGCAATGATGTCCAACTGGGCGTTGGTACGCGCGAGAACGCCCATGGATTTCCACGGCGAACCGGGCCGGTGGTGGAGCGTCAGCCAGGTCGCGACGTGCTCGGCCTCGTCGTCGTCGGTGTCGTAGGACCGGACGAGCGGCAGTTCGCCTTCGTCGTCGACGGGGACGAGTCCCCGAGCCCCTGGTTCGAGCAGCGTATTGGCGACGGCCACGATGGCTGCGGTCGACCTGTGATTGCGCGTCAGGTCAAGGACCACCGTGTCGGGCCAGGTCCGCACTACGTCATTGAGCAGTTGGGGATTGGCCCCATTGAAGCCGTAAATCGACTGATTGGGGTCACCCACGCAGAACAGGTCGGGATCGTCGCCCGCCATTTGGGCGAGGAGCTGAAACTGCAGTGGGTTCATGTCCTGGGTCTCGTCGACGAACAGGGCGCGGGTGCGATTGCGAAAGGCGGCCTTGACGCGCGGCTTTTCGCGGAGCAGCGTGGTCGCCTCCTTGAGCAAGAGGTCGAAGTCAACCACGCCCCGGGCGTGGCAGAGGCCAACGTAGCGGTCAAGGATGTCGGCGCACTGCGCCACCGGTACCGGCGTATCGCGGCGGTGTTTCTTGGCGTTGGCGGCGTAGGCGGCCCCATCGAAACCCTGGGAGAGCGCCCACCCAATCTCGCCGTCAAGTCGGGGAACCAAGTGGTCATCGATGGCAATACCGTCATCGTCGAACATCTGCTTGAGGAGTGAGGCCACGAGTCGCTTGCGAGCGGGTTCAATCCGAAGCGGCTTGAGGTGGTGCTCTTCTCGGTACTGATTGACGATGGTCATCGCCGCGCGGTGAAAGGTACCCGCCCGAAGGTCCCGAATACCCGCTCGGTAGAGGCGAGTGCGCAGTTCATCGCCGGCTTTTCGGGTGAAGGTCATCGCCAGTACTTGGTCAGCCTCAACTTCGCCGAGAGCAATGCGGCGCTGGATACGGAGCGTCAATACGTGCGTCTTCCCCGACCCCGCCGTGGCACGGACCATTAGTCGCCTCGACGACGAGGTGACGGCCTCGCGCTGTTCGGGCGTAAGGCCAACGAGAAGATCGTCGTTGAAAAGTGGTTCCGCGACTGTCACACCGTCGACGCTATCGCTCGGGAGTGACATGCCCCTCGGCCACCGGCTGCGCTTACTAACCTGAATGATGTGCTGCAAGCCTTCGGAAACGGAACCCTGTTCGGTGAACGAACGGGTGATGGTCCGGTGCAGGTTCTCTGGCTCCACGGTTGGGGGAGGTCGCACCGCGACTTCTCGGGCGCGGCCACCGCACTGGCTACCCACGGTATTGCCTCCGTCGCACTCGATTTTCCAGGATTTGGGGCATCACCGCTCCCAACGGTCGCGGGTGGGGCGCGCTACTACGCCGAACTACTTCGGCCCGTGCTCACCGAGCTGACTGATCAACCTCTCCTGCTCGTGGGGCACTCCTTCGGCGGTCGCGTCGCCGCGGTGCTCGCGGCAACGGAAGGTGTCTCGCTTCGGGGGGTCATTTTTACCGGTGCTCCACTCGTCAAGCGAGAAGGGGGCCGTCGTTCGCCGTGGCAGTACCGACTACTCCGGTCCGCGCACCGAGCGGGCCTTGTGCCCGCCTCCGTGATGGAATCAGCCCGTCAGCGCTACGGGTCGGTGGACTACCGAAACGCCACAGGAATCCTCCGTGACGTTCTCGTGGCCACCGTGAATGAAAGTTACGAACCAGAGCTCGCTCGGATAACCGTTCCAACCGCCATGGTTTGGGGCGAGGGCGATCATGACGTGCCGCTGACGAGCGCTCGACGGGCGGCGGCACTGCTGTCGACCACTCCCGACATCACCGTGGTGGCCGACTGCGGTCACCTGGTACCGACGAGTCGCCCGCAGGCGCTCGTGGACGCCGTGCTGGGGATGCTGTCGTAATGCGTCTCGCGCTGGCGCTCATTGGCATCGTGGGCATTGGCCTCGCTACCGCCGCCCAGATGGTTCGTTGGTTGCGCGTACTGCAACGAGAGCATTACGAGCCAGCCGCCATTCTGCGATTTCTCAAGCGTTGGTCCAGCCCCGCGGTGGGCGCGGCTAAGGCCGTGGACCGCAAAGAGTCACGGCCGATCACGCTGTCGCACGTTTGCATGGTTGTGGCGGTTGCCAGTATCGCCCTCCGGCAAGCGCCGCTCTTCGTCGTCACCTCGGTCGTGTACGGACTGTTCTGTCCACTGGGACTGAGCATCAAGGGGCGAACCTCGCCACTGGTGTGGACGCGGCGTCTTCGCATGGTGGCCGCGCTTGGCGCATTGGGCTCACTGCTCATCGGGGCACTGGCGTTGGTGCTGCCCGTGCCACTCAACTGGCTGTGTGCGGGCGTGGTGGTGTGGGAGGTACCGTTTTTTCTCGGACTGAGCGCCCGAATTTTGGCACCCTACGAGCGTCGCCAGGCCAACCGTTTTGTCACGACTGCGGCGACGCGGCTGGCACGGGTCAATCCTCGCGTGGTGGCCATCACCGGTTCGTACGGCAAGACCTCGACCAAGAACCACCTCGCCGACCTGTTCCGTGAGGACGGTGGCGTGGTGGCGACGCCTAAATCATTCAATAATCGGGCCGGACTTTCTCGGGCCATCAACGAGGGTCTCGCTGATGGCACGCGGGTCTTCGTGGCCGAAATGGGTACCTACGGCCCCGGGGAAATCGCCGAACTCTGCGCGTGGTGCCCGCCGTCGATAGCCGTGATAACGGCGATTGGGCCAGTTCACCTCGAACGCATGGGGTCGCTCGACGTTATCGAGACGGCCAAATTTGAAATCACCGAGCTGGCCGCCACCGTCATTGTGAACAGTGACGACGAGCGCCTGATGCACTGGCCCTCACGACTCGACGGCAAGCGCGTGCGCACCGCCGGGTCGAGGCAGCCCGCCGACGTTCGCGTTCAGGTAGAGGGTGACCTGTGGCACATTGAGATCGATGGCGTCGAGGTTGCCACCACGGCCGCGATGGGAAGCCTGCAGCCCACGAACGTGGCGTGCGCTCTCGCCGCCGCCCTCGAACTGGGTCTCGGCGTCGATCAGATTGCCGCACGACTCGCCGCATTGACGCCGGTGGCCAACCGAGCGACGGTGGTAACGGCGCCCTCGGGCGTGGTCGTCATCGACGACACCTTTAACGCCAATCCGGCCAGTGCGGACGCTTCTCTTCGACTCCTATCCTCCCTCGAGGTGCCCGGTCGGCGTGTAGTCGTGACGCCCGGCATGATTGAACTGGGTGACGAGCAGTACCGAGAGAACGCCCGCTTCGCTGATCGGGTGGCACAGCACGCGGTCGAACTCGTGATTGTCAATAGAACCAACGCGGTTGCCCTGCGCGACGGGTACGGCGCACCGGTACGCCGCTTCAATGTGCGTGATGATGCGGTCGCGTGGGTCCGGGCCTCGCTCGCGGCCGGCGACGCCGTGTTGTACCTCAACGACCTTCCTGACCACTACCCTTAAACAGCGACGTAATTCAAAGTGAGGTAGCCGGTGGCACTAGCAGTCTTGTTCGGAGGTCCGACTCCGGAGCACGATATTTCTATCCTGACCGGACTGCTCGCCCTCCGCGAACTTTCCCAGCAGCACCGCGACGTGCAGGGGATCTACTGGTCGAAGACGTCATCGTTCTACGTCGTGCCGACCTCGGTCGAGGCGGCCTCCTTCGCTGATGGCCTCCCCAAAGGTGCTGAAGAAGTGTCACTGCGACTCGGTACCGATGGCGGCTTCTACGCACCGGGTGGACGACTCGCCAAAGACCGTCGCCTCGATATCGACGTCGTCGTGCTGGCGACGCACGGTGGCCCGGGTGAGGACGGCAGTCTCCAGGCCGCCCTCGACCTCGCCGGTCTCGCCTATACCGGACCGACGGTGGCCGGCGCCGCCCTCGGTATGGACAAGTGGGCCTTCGGCAGCGTCGTTGCGCAGGCCGGACTCCCCACCCTTCCCCGCGTCTTGCTGACCGCTGAGACGTCCTCGCTGCCCTTTGATGGTCCTTACATCTTGAAGCCACGATTTGGTGGCTCCTCGATCGGTATTGACGTCGTGGCCGACCTCGCAACGGCCAAGGCTCGACTCACGACGAACACCCACTTAGCCCTCGGCTGTGTGGTCGAGCCCTTTCGTCGGGATCTCACTGACGTGCAAGTGGCGGTGCGGACGTACCCATCCGTGCAACTCTCAGCGATTGAGAAGCCCATTCGTCGGAGCGCCCAGGCGGAAATTCTGGACTACCGCGACAAGTACGTCGGGGGAGAGGGCATGGTGTCAGCGCCCCGCGAACTTCCCGCCACCTTGCCCGACGGTCAGGCTGAGCAGGTCATCGCGGCCGCACATGCCCTGGTGGGCCTGGTGAATGTTCGTGGCGTGGCTCGGATTGACTTCCTCGCTAATGACACCGAGCTCTACGTCAACGAGATCAACACGATTCCCGGGTCGCTCTCCAAGCACCTCTTCGTGGCCCCAGTGGTGCCCTTCGGGCAACTACTGAATGATCTCGTCTCCGAAGCGCGGGAGCGCCCAGCGCATCGTTACAGCGCCGCCGGCGCTGACGGACTGGTGCTGCGTAGTGCCGGGGCCATTGCTTCCAAACTGGCGTAGTCGCGGTACCGCGTACAGGGCGTCCAGGAGGGCCGCGTTACCGGGGTCAAGCAGTAGACCCTGGCGAAGGGCCCAAAAGGCGGTGTCATACTCGCCGTGTTCGCTCGCGGTGGCGGCCAAGGTGAGGGCGGCCCATTCCCCGTCGCGCTGCAACGAGGCCAGATGGCCCTCGAGGATGAACCACTCGTAACCCCGGGTCACGCTGGAGAAGGGCTCGCCCTCCACGAGTCGCAGGGCATCGCGGTAGAACACGGCAGCGTCGTCGCCCAGCAGTCGTCGACCTCGCGCCACTAGGGCGTGAAAGTCGGCGATGTCCGAGGTCACGCCGTGCAACGCGTACAGCCCACTGGCCGTCACGGCGTGGAGTCGAGGGCCGTGCTCGTCGACGCTCAGGCTGCGCCGCACCGCGGTGGCGGTATTCGCCAGTGTCCCCTTCGACGCGTCGATATCCGCGTGCGCCAGAACGCGCGTACGCATGCGATCCGCAGAGACGGGGTCTTCGTGCAGGGCGAGGTACGTCACCATTTCGACGCACCGGCGCCGCACTGCCGGCGCGAAAGGTTCGCGCAGTCCGAGCACCTGTGGCGTAGCGCGCAGCACGCTTACCCGTGGGGGTTCGAGTTCCTCGACGAAGGGGTCGGCGGGATTGGCGGCGACGCACACACAGAGGGCGCGGAGTTCATCGTCAATCTCCGAGGGGCGACCGGTAAAGACCACCGTGCTGCGCCCACTGCGCGTGGCCAGGGCTCGGAGCAGTTGGTGTTCGGAGTCGGCAAAGACGAGTGGCGTCTCGGGCAGTCCGACGAGTTCGTGGCGCAGTTGCGTGGCGGTCCATTCATTCGCAATGGGTAAGACCGAGCCGCGGCGAGCGTACCCGAGGAGCGTTTGACCGGACGAGTAACCGAGTCGACAGACGACCACGGGATCGGCGTCATCGACCACGGGGAGTTGATCGAATGAATCAGGTACCGTCGCCACTCCGGCGTCGGCCCCATCGAAAAAATGGTGCAGAGCCCCCAGTGCGGTGGTGTCGACGTTGTCGAGTTCGCCGAGCACCTCGTCAACGGCTTCGTCGGGCACGGCTGTGAGTTGACCCCGGCGCCGCTTTACGGCGAGGAGGAAGGCGAGGTGGGGCAGTGCGGTCGCCGGCGCGCTCGGTACGCCGGTGCTCGCCGTCACCGCGTGGGTGGGTGCGGCGGAGGCCACCGTTGGGGTAAGCACCGTCACCGCACCCAGGACGACCCCCGCGAGCCAGTGCGCCCCACTATTCCCGTTAGCACCGGCCCGTAGTTCGCGCGCTGCCTGGCTCACGGTGAACACGAAGCCCAGCCACAAAAGAGCGATGAGCACCAGCAGGGCGCGCTCGAGTGCACCGTGGGCTACGTGAAAGGAACTCGACCACCGTTGCGCCACCACCACGGGGATGGCGACGAGATACACGGCAATGCCGAGTCCTTGAAGGCGACTCGCGAGGCGTGGTCCTAGGGGAGGACTCGAATGGTCCACGGCTGATCCTTTAGGGCTGCAGTTGAGAGTTCGAGACTGCACCCATCACTCGGTGCCACCACGACCAGTGACACGGCCCGCGACGTAGCGCCACAGTGCAAGACCGCGCGCGTGGCTGGCGTCAGTGTCAACTGCACTGGTCGACTTGGGGTCAACGGGACGGTGACCGATCGCGCGCCGGAACCCACCGTGCCACGCACCACGCTCGCCAGCGGGGTGCGAAGCATCCCGTTCTTGAGCAATGCGTTGTTCGATGAATGTCCGCTGGGCGCGGAGGGAAGTGTCGGTTGGCGCGTCGTCGGACTCTGGTGAAACCCGAACAGCAGCACGAGGACGAGGACGGGGCTCGACCAGGCGAGCAGGGGGGCTACTCTTGTGCGTAGTGACGTCGCCGACATTGCCAACGAACTTTAGAGCACGGCGTTGCAGTTGTCCACGGGAAAGGGCCACGAGCTACAGCAACTCTCGAAGGGCAAAACGCTCGAGTTCGAGGCGCAGCGTAGGGATGGAGGAGTGGTCCTCGGCGGCCAGCGCCTTGAGGGGTGCGTCGTCGAAAATCCGAGCGTAGGCCAGCTGGGCGAGGCGCGGATCGTGTTCAGCCGCCATGATCAGACGCGTCATGATGTGTGACTCGTCAACAGCGACCGCGGAGTCCTCGGGCAGGGCGGTACTGCCTTGCTGCGCAGCCTTTTCTTTGAGGAGCCACCGGCGAAGGCGACCGCGCAGCGCCGACAAGATGTCGGGTCCGGCGTAGGGGCGAGACTGGCCGGCCCATTCGACGAGTAGTTCGGCGCAGAGGGCAATCGCCACTCCGAGCGTTTCGGACGGGTCGTCAATAATGCCGTCACCAAAGCGAAGTTGGCGACAGGTACTCACGATGCCGGGGAGCAACGTTTGGAGCAAAGCCCGGCGAAGGAGTTCGTCGTGAGCCTCCACGAGCAACGCCTGCAGAATGCGTGCTTTCTCGAGGACGCAGCGCCCGCTGCGCGACTCTAAGAGACCGAGGACGCCACCCATATCCTCGATGCCGGAGAGTGCCAACTCGGGATGGGCGTCGTCGAATCGGTGAAGGGCGAGTCGGGACTCCCGACTGCGACTCCGGTAGTCCCAGTCTCGGCGTAGTTGTTGCAATATGTCAGTGGTGAAGGTCATGGCGACACTTCAGTTGGACCCACTCACTACCCCATAACGAGTGCTGCAACATTTTTCATAACAAGAAAATTCCCCGCCGCACCACACGGCGGCGACGTAGGCTCTCAGCATGGACATCGAAACCTTTTACGAAGAAAACGAAGCACGTCGCCAGTCAGCCGAATTCGAGTTCGGCGACGAGTGGAGTGACGCCGAGGGTGTCTACTACGAACTTTCGTGGGTCGAAGCGACCGGCGAGCTCTACCTCATGGCGGAACCCGATGCCGAAGTCCTGGTCGACCCCTTCGGTGGTTACTGGACTTTGCCCGAAATGATCGATGATCTGACCATCGTCGTGATTGGCCAAGTGGGCAATCACGAACATCTGCAGTCAGTCATGGCCGGCTGGGAAGACGCGATGGAGCAGCCCAACTCGCTGGCGTGGCTCTCCGAGCGATTCGGCTCGAAGAACTAAAGAATCGGCGTCGAGGAGTTCGCGATCTGGCACAGGCGAGTGAGCGCCGGTGCCTCTAGCTGCAACGGTACGCGATTGGCCTCTTGCAGCGTCGTTTGTAGCGGATTCCACGTACCGTCAGCAGTCGTGGCCGCGGCGGCCAGTGGGGTGGCCTTGATGAGTTCGGTCAATGCCTTGGTCTGTAATTGGCTCCGCTGAGCGGCCGTGAGACCCTTGGCTTCACTCTGCGCCTGAATGGCCAGCGCGGCCTTGACGTGAACACAGGCTGCTCGCGCTTGGGTGACGGCACCCCCGACACCACAGCCACTCAAGGCCAGTGCGGTGATCGCCAGTGCGACGCCAACCGTGCCTAGACGAGCCATGAGTCGGCCGCGTTGAGGAGAAAGTCGCTCACGCCACGTCCGCGTTCGAAGACATCGCAGAGGGGGTCTTCGCCCTTGGCGACCTGGCTAAGCGAAATGGCGCGGCGGGCCACAATCGAAATGCGACGCTCGCTCGGCTCGGTGGGCGAGGCGAATGAGTCAGTTGCCGTTATTTCGAGTGGCATCTCCATGCCGCCAACGGGGGCTAAGTCAATGGCGAGACGCAGTAGGTCGGGCCCCTGAGCCATTGGAGGAAGTGCCCACGTCAGCACGAGTGGGAAGTGGAACTCGTCTGGCGGGTCGATGTCGTCGGGTAGGCCGAGCACCGCGTCCTCGAAAGCGAGCAGTGTGCGGGGGTCCACGTCGAGTTCAATATGTAGGTCCACGGGGCCACCGCATCCGTCCTCGGGGTGGAGGTCAACCTCCCACGCCTGACGCAGTGAGTAGGTTTCGACGAAGTGACGCTCGTCGTGAACGTGGAATCCGTGGGTGACCGCATGATCCTTCAGATCTGCAACAAACCCAGCAACGTCAATAGCGGCCATTGCCACTCAGGATAGTGGCTCGCGGACTACCGTTAGTTCGTGTCCACCCCCCTCTTTTCCACACTTCGTGACTGCGCCCTCGAAATTGGTGCCGCCGTCACCGATCACCGCGGTCGGGGCTACTCCGGACAGCGCGAAACCCAGTACCACCTCGACCTGGCGGCCGACGAGGTGGCCCTTCGAGTCCTCGGTGGCGCCGGCATGCGAGTCGTCTCCGAGGAGTCAGGTGTCACCGGCAGCGGTGAATTAACGGCCATTGTCGACCCGATTGACGGATCGACCAACTGCGATCACGGGGTGCCGTTCTTTGCGACCAGCATTGCGGTGATGCGGGGGAGTGAGCTAGTCGCCGGACTCGTTCTCAACCAGGCCACCGGCACCTTCTTCGAGGCCGAGCTCGGTGCGGGCGCTACGCGAGATGGTCAGAGCATTCGCACCAGTGGCCGCACGATTGTCAACGAGTCGATTATGGCTTTTTCCGGACTGCCACCCCGCCACCTGGGGTGGGCCCAGTACCGAGCGCTCGGGGCCGCCAGCCTCGAGATCTGCCTCGTGGCCGACGGCTCTCTCGACATCTACGGCGTGGCCCAGAAATCGACGCTTAACCCGTGGGATTACCTAGCGGGTCTCCTAGTACTTCGTGAGGCCGGTGGCGTCGCCACGGACTACCTCGGTGAGGAATTGGTGACTGACGAGATGGTCAAGCGCCACCCCGTGTTCGCGGCCACCAATGAGCTACTGGCGTTCATGGTGACCGAAGGGCAGTTGTAGGACTCGAATCGAAGGGTGGCCCTGCTCTAGACTGGTACTCCGTCCAAAGACGGGCGCTTAGCTCAGTTGGTTAGAGCAGCTGATTTACACTCAGCAGGTCGGGG
>DAIPLC010000147.1:0-3408 GCA_036769405.1 Acidimicrobiales bacterium | reverse complement strand
GCAAATCGCGCGTCCCGCTCGATGCGATCAGCGAGTTGCTGCACCATGGCATTGAAGGTATTGCCGAGTTGACTTACTTCGAGGCCGGTACCGAAGTCGGGCACGCGGGAACTCAAGTCACCCTCGAGGATGCGCTCGGCCGCGGCCGCTACCTGACGCAGTGGCCGGATCGTGCGGAATGAAATGAAGGCGCCGCCGACAAAGCCGAGCGTGGTGGCGAGGGCACTGGCGAGCAGGAGGAGCACGATGAGGCTGTGGAGCGACGCCGCTACTTGACCGAGTGGGAAGAGTTCATAGACCTGCGTCGAAACGGCGGGAACGGGAATGCCGACCACGAACCACGGCGAACCTTCCGAGAGTTTGGTCTGTGTCACGACCGTCGTGCCGCTGACCGCCGTCATCAGATCAGGGGTGAGGAGGTAGGGCGGATAAATCGTCGTGGGGCCCAGCGTCTGCCCGTTGGTAATGAGAACGACAATGGCCCGCGAGTCCTTCTCAATGGCCGCCACCTGTTGATCGAGCGTGAGTGGTGAGGTGGCGAGTGTTGACCGGATGATCGAGGCGGTTTCGAAGGCCTGACGGAGGTCAGTGGCGTTCTGTTGAGTCTGGAGCACGTGGCGGACGCCGACGTAGATGGTCGACGACAACACCGTGGACAGCACCATCGCGCCGAAACCGAAGGTCAAAATGAGGCGAAGCCGCAGACTTCGTCGCTGCACTACAGCACCAACTTGTACCCTGCACCACGCACGGTTACCAAGTACGTGGGGTTGGCCGGATCGGGCTCGATCTTCATCCGCAGTCGTCGCGTGTGCACGTCGACCAACCTGGTGTCGCCGAAGTAGTCATACCCCCACACCTTTTCGAGTAGGTCTTCCCGGGACAGCACCTTGCCCTCAGTGTGGGCAAGTTCGAGGAGCAAACGAAATTCCGTCGCGGTGAGGTGGAGTTCCGAGCCATCAGCGTGGCGAACGGTGCCCTCATCGGGGGAGACGGTCAACTCGCCGAGCATGAAGGGACGCGCATGTTTTTGCGGCCGACGACGAAGGTGCGCCTTGACCCGAGCCCGCAGCTCGTCAGGGTTGAAGGGCTTGGTGACGTAGTCATCGGCTCCCGATTCGAGTCCGGTGACGACATCGGCCGTTTCGTCGCGGGCCGAGACAATGACGATGGGCATATCGCCGAGTTCGCGAAGTTTGGCGCAGGTCTCGAAGCCCGAGATGGTCGGCAACATCACGTCCACTAGGGCGAGGTCGGGCTGCATTCGTCGGGCCGCTTCGAGGGCCAGGTCGCCATTGGCGGCCTCGTCAACTTCATGACCCTCCGCCTCAAACAGCAAGCGCAGCGACGTGCGGATGTGGTCGTCGTCTTCGACAATCAGAATTCGTGACATACACCACCTCCCCGCCCAGATTAGTCAGCGCCAGCGTGGCTACTGGCCGAGTCGGGACCTAGGGTGGGGGTGTGGAGGAAGTGACGTCAATCCCTGACCCGTGGCAGTTGGCGCTGTACGAGGTGACGCTGTCGTCGCTGGCCCGTTCGCCCGAGACCACTCGGGCCTACCGAGCCGATATCGACGCCTTCATTTCCTGGGCCCGCGAACTTGACGTGAGGACTCCGTCAGCGGTCTCCAAGCGGACGCTGCGCTCGTACATGACGTTTATGCACGCGCGGGGCGACGAACGAGCTTCGGTGGCCCGCCGACGGGCCTCGCTCCGTGGGTACTTCAAGTGGTTGCTCGAGCGAGGCTTCATCGAGAGCGATCCGGCCGCCCGACTGTCGTCACCACGAGCCAATGCCGTGTTGCCCACAATTGCCACCCGCGAACAACTCGCCGTGCTCCTCGACAGCGACTGGGGGAGTGATGCCTGGGCGCTGCGCGACCGGGCAGTCTGCGAGGTCCTGTACGGTGCCGGCCTTCGCGTCAGTGAACTCTGCGGCCTGACGATTGCCAGTGTGCAATGGGACGCCGGTCTCCTCCGGGTACGCGGTAAGGGCAATAAGGAGCGAGTGGTGCCGCTTCACCCGATGGGGGTTGCGTCGCTTCAACGCTGGCGTGATGAGGGGCGAGGGGCGGTAATGACCGCGAAAACGCCGGTGGATACGCTCTTTGTCAATCGGCGTGGCGCTCCGCTCGGACCGCGTGACGTTCGACGCATCCTCGACACCCGATTGGGGGCCTCCCACGTCCACCCCCACGCGCTCCGCCATACGTTTGCCACTCATTTGCTCGAAGGAGGGGCTGATTTGCGCATCGTGCAGGAGTTATTGGGCCACGAAAGCCTGACCACAACGCAGCTGTACACCCACGTGTCAAAGGCCCGCCTTCAGGCAATTCACCGATCGACCCACCCTCGAGGCTGAAGCGCCGCTTCGCCTCGTGGGGCGGTATCAACTACACTGGAGGGGCTCGCCCACGGTGGGAGAGCATGAGACGCCACGTCGTTTAGTGCGGTCGCCGGAAACGGTGCGCGACGGGGCTCGTAACCGCACAGAAAAGGAATGTATTTTTATGGCACTTGTCACTTTGCAAGAACTCCTCGACTCCAGCGTGCACTTCGGTCACCAGACCCGTCGCTGGAACCCCAAGATGCGTCGTTTCATCCTCGGTGAGCGCAACGGCATCTACCTCGTTGACCTTCGTAAGACCCTCGCCGGTATCGAAGCGGGCTACACCTACGTGCGTGACCTCGCCGCCAACGACGGCATCATCCTGTTCGTCAGCACCAAGAAGCAGACGCAGGGCGTTGTCCAGGACTACGCCGAAGCCTGCGGAATGCCTTTCGTCAACCAGCGTTGGTTGGGTGGCATGTTGACCAACTTCTCGACCGTTGCCGGCCGCGTCAAGCGCATGAAGGAACTGCGCATCATGCAGGCCAACGGCGACTTTGAGGGCATGCCCAAGCGTGAGGCCCTTCGTCACTCGCGTGAGCTCGAGAAGCTCGACCGGAACTTGAGCGGTATTGCCAACCTCTACCGTGTGCCCGACGCTATTTTCGTCGTGGACACCAAGAAGGAGCACATTGCCGTGACCGAGGCCCGCAAGTTGGGTCTTCCCGTGGTCGCCGTCGTGGACACCAACTGTGACCCCGACGTCATTGACTACGTCATCCCCGGCAACGACGACGCCATCCGTTCGGTGGCGCTGCTTAGCCGTTTGATTGCCGACGCCGTGACCGAAGGCCGCTTCATTCGCCAGAACCGTCCGTCCAAGGCCGCCGTTACCGCTTAGTCGCTGTACCTACTTACCTACTACCCCCATACGAAGAAGGAGATTCAAGGTGACTATCACCGCGAAGGACGTAATGACGCTGCGCCAGGCCACTGGTGTCGGCATGATGGACGCCAAGAAGGCGCTCGAAGCAAACAACGGTGACATGGACGCCGCCACCCAGTGGCTGCGCGTAC
>DAIPLC010000021.1:0-14842 GCA_036769405.1 Acidimicrobiales bacterium | reverse complement strand
CGTTGTGCACACGGGCGCCGGCGCCTACGTCTGCGGCGAGGAAACGGCGTTGATTGAGGCGCTCGATGGCAAACGTGGCTTTCCCCGCATCAAGCCCCCATTCTTCCCCGCGGTGACTGGCCTCTACGGCGAACCCACCGTGGTCAACAACGTCGAAACAATGTCGAACCTGCCGTGGATTATTCGTAACGGTGGCGCCGCCTTCGCGGCGCTGGGCGCTGGACGCTCCACGGGCACGCGCCTGTTCGCGTTGGCCGGTCGGGTCAACAAGCCGGGTGTCTACGAACTCGAAATGGTGAAGAACACCTTCCGAGACATTATTTTTGACCCCGCCCTCGGCGGTGGTATCCCCAAGGGTCGTACGTTGAAGGCCATCATCCCCGGTGGTGTTTCGTCGCCGTGGTTCGGACCAGAACTTCTCGACACGCCGCTTGGTCAGGACGAAGTGGGAGGACTGGGCTCGATGCTCGGTTCGGGATCCATCGTGGTTCTGGACGACAGCAGCTGCGCCGTTCGTGCCGTGTGGCGCATCACGAAGTTCTTCTCGAAGGAATCCTGTGGCCAGTGCACGCCATGCCGTGAGGGATCGGGCTGGATTGAGCGCGTCATGTACCGACTCGAGCACGGTGGCGGTCGACTGGAAGACGTTGATCTGCTCCTCGACCTGTGCGACAACATCGCCCCTGGTCTTTCGTGGCCCCCGCAGCAGACCACGATCTGTGTTCTCGGTCCGTCGATTCCATCCTCGGTGACCTCAGCTATCAAAATGTTCCGCGACGAATTCGTGGACCACGTCAACTACGGAGGCTGTCCGCATGACTGACGCGACTCGCACCCACGTGACCGTCACCGTCAACGGACGTGCGGTTGCTGCCGACCCGGGCGAACTCTTGATCGAGGTCGCCGAGCGAGCCGGTTCCTTCGTTCCACGGTTCTGCTACCACCCTCGCATGGAACCGGTTGGTGTGTGTCGCATGTGTTTGGTGGAAGTCGACGGACCTCGCGGTCCATCGCTGCAGCCCGCGTGCTACATCCGCGTTGCCGATGGCATGAACGTGACGACGGACTCCGACAAGGTTAAAAAGGCCCAAGACGGCGTCCTCGAGTTCCTTCTCGCCAACCACCCCCTGGACTGCCCGGTCTGCGACAAGGGCGGCGAGTGCCCCCTCCAGGACCAGGCCATGGCCCACGGTTCGGGTGAGACTCGCTTTATCGAAGAGAAGCGTCACTTCGTTAAGCCAATCTCCATTGGCGCCAACGTCTTGCTCGACCGCGAGCGCTGCATCCAGTGCTCGCGCTGCACTCGCTTTGCCGCTGACGTCGCGGGTGACGCTCAGATTGCGTTCGCGGGGCGCGGCGACTTGATCGAAGTCTCGCCGTCGCCCACGGAGCCATTTGACTCAGTCTTTTCGGGCAATACGGTCCAGATTTGCCCAGTGGGCGCTCTGACGGCCAAGCCGTATCGATTCAACTCACGCCCCTGGGACCTTGAACAGGTGGAGAGCACCTGCACGACCTGCGCGGTTGGCTGTCGCGTCGCCGTGCAGTCTTCGGGGAACCGACTGTCGCGGGTGCTTGGTGTCGACTCCGAGCCGGTCAATCAGGGCTGGCTCTGTGACAAGGGTCGTTTTAGCCTCGATTCAGTTGACGGCAACGAAGACGCCACGGATGTTCTCTCGGCGGCCACTCGCATCACATCCCCGCTCATTCGCATTGACGGGGAACTCACTCCCACCACGTGGAGTGTGGCCCTATCGAAGGCCGCTGAGTTGTTGCTCGCGCACGGCGGTGGCGACACGGTCGGCGCTATTGGTGGCGCCGCGCTTACGAATGAAGGCGCCTTCGCCTGGGAGCGTTTTGTCCGCGGTGTCCTACACAGTGACCACCTCGACGCCCAGTTTGACGACGGTCTCGATGCCGGCCTCATTCAGGCGTTGCCAGCGGCGTCAATTGACGATGCCGCCAAGGCCCGCGTCGTAGTGACACTCACCGGTGATCTTCGCGAGGAGCTCCCCGTTCTGTTCTTGCGCCTGCGCGAGAACATCGTTCGCCGCCACAATGCGCTGATTGAATTCACTTCGGCGCCAAGCGCGCTCCGAGCGTTGGCGCGTCACTCACTCATCACGCGACCGGGTGAAGCGCCGGTCGTCGCGAAAGCTCTCGTCGACGGCGTGGTACCGGTGGGAACGCTGCTGTCCGAAAGCGACGTGCTAGCCGCCAAGGCCCTGCTGGGTGACGGTGACGGCGTCGTGTTCGTCGTGGGCCGCGCCAACTTGGCCGAGTCGGCCGATTTCATCACGAAGGCCTGCTTGACCTTGGCTGCCGGCTTCCCGAAGGCCACCTTCTTGCCCGCCCTGCGTCGAGGAAATGTCCGCGGTGCCCTCGACATGGGTCTTACCCCAGGCTTCACGCCCGGTCGCGTCGTAGCCGAAACGACGGGTCGCTCAACTGCCCAGCAGCTCGAAGCGTTGCGTAATGGTAGCCAGCGTGCGGTGTTGCTGCTCGGTGGTTGTGTCATCGGCAACGTGGTTGATGACGAAGGAGCTCGTAGCGCGCTGAGTGCCGCGTCGGGCGTCGTTGCGGTGACGGGCCACGGTGGGGCCACCCTGGCCTACGCCGACGTTGTCCTGCCCGCGCAGGTGCAGCACGAACGTGTCGGTACGGTGACCAACCTCGAAGGACGAGTCACTGCGGTGGCGGCCAAGATTGCCGCACCCGGCTCGGCTTGGTCGGACGTCGCGATCGCCGCCGAACTGGCCGAGTCGGCCGGACAGCACCTGGGCTTTACCTCGATTGAACAGGTGGCTCAGACCATCGAGTCGACGACCGGGTACCCGACGTTGTCAGTGTTGCACGACCAAGCCTTTGACGGAATCGTTATTGGTGGTACCGTGACCCCGACCCTACGCAAGGCCATGGACCCCATGGCCTTCCCTGGTATTCGTTCCACGAAGTCGTCTGGCGCCACCGCCACCTCGGGAGCGACGACGTCACTCGATCTGGTGGGCGACCGCGAAGTGGGAACGCTGCCACTGAGTGCGGTGCAGGTCTCCACACTCGAGACGCCATTGGCCGATGCCTACGGACTGCGGGTCGTCTTGGCTCGTCGTCTCTACGACAACGGCATCGCCATGCAGGGTTCGCCGGCGCTGCGCGATTTGGCCGCGCCGACGACGCTGCGCGTGCACCACGTTGACCTCGACCGCCTCAGTTTCGCCGATGGCGATGCGGTGACGGTCGAAAGCCGTAGCGGAAGTTTCGCAGCCCACTTGGTAGCGGACGACGATGTGGTCCAGGGCACGCTGCTCGTCGGGTTTGGCTCGCGTGACGCACTAGGACAGTCGGTCCAGCGTTTCTTGATTGACCACACCAGTCCGATCTGTCAAGTAAAGATGACGTCACGATGACTTTCTCCACCGTTGACCCACTTCTGACGCACGCCACGACGGCCATTGTGCTGCTTATTGTGCTGATCAAGGTCGTGGCTGGCTTCGCCATTGGTATGGGATCAGTCATCATCATGGTCTGGTTTGAACGCAAGGCCATTTCGGACATGCAGAGCCGTATCGGACCCCAGAAGTGGGGCCCCTTCGGCATTTTGCAGTCGCTGGCGGACGGTATCAAGTTGTTCGCTAAGGAAGACATCCTGCCGGCCGAAGCAGACCCCTTCGTGTTCAAGTTGGCGCCGTACTTGGTGCTGGTGCCCGCCCTGTTGACCTTCGGTATCGTGCCCCTCGGCGGTACGTTGCACATCGCTGGCTACAGCGTGGCGCTGCAGGTGGCGAACCCACCGATGGGTATTTTGGTCATGCTGGCTATGTCCGGCATTTCGGTCTACGGCGTCATGTTGGCGGGCTGGGCCTCGGGGTCGAAGTACCCCATGCTCTCTTCCGTGCGGGCCACGGCGCAGATGATCTCATACGAGGCCGCGTTAGGTATGACGGTGGTGACCGTGGTGCTGGTCACTGGCTCGTTGTCGACGCACGACATTGTGACCTCGCAAGGACTGGGCTTTTGGCACTGGAACATCATTCGCCTGGGCCTTATTCCTTTCGTGATTTACCTTATTGCCATTACTGCCGAGCTCAATCGCCCGCCCTTCGACGTGGTCGAGGCGGAGTCTGAACTCGTCGGTGGTTTCCACACGGAGTACTCATCCATTCGCTTCGCACTGTTCTTCTTGTCGGAGTACCTCAACACCATCACTCAGTCGGCCATCATCGTGACGTTGTTCCTCGGTGGCCCCGCAGGTTGGGTGCCGCCGGTGCCACACCTTCGGTGGATCTTCCCAATTATGTGGTTCGTGGGTAAGACGGTCGCCTTCGCCTTCGCCTACATCTGGTTCCGCGCCTCGCTGCCCCGTTTCCGCTACGACCAGGTCATGGAGCTCGGCTGGAAGCGTTTGATTCCCCTCAGCCTCGGCTGGATGCTCGTGGTGGCTGGTTTCTTGGTGTCACGCGCCTGGGGCTTTGTCACGCTCGCCGTGGTGATCCTGTCGTCACTGCTGCTGTCGCGTTCGTTCGAACTCGGGGCCGCACGAAGCGAGGGACCCGAGTCGGTGTTGCCCTCGGTGGCACAGCGTCCGATTCCGGGCCACGTGATTCGCGAACTTCTCGATGGTCACGACGCAGAAAGGGGCACCGATGGCGGCCTGGACTGATTTCTTTGGTGGCTTTGGCCTGACCCTGCGCACGATTGCGCGCGGCAACGTCACGTTGTCCTACCCCGCGGTCAAGCGACCCAAGCAACCTCGCCAGCACGGTCGACACGTCCTTAACCGGTACGAAGACGGCATGGAGAAGTGCATCGGCTGCGAACTGTGCGCCGGCGTCTGTCCCGTGGGCTGCATCCACGTTCGCGGCCTCGACAACCCTGCCGACCACCCCGTCTCACCGGGTGAACGCTACGGGTACGTCTACGAGATCAACTACTTGCGTTGCATTCACTGTGACCTGTGCGTTGAGGCGTGTCCCACGCAGGCCATTACGGAATCGAAGATGTTCGAATTCTCCTTCACCAATCGGGCCGACGCGATCTACACCAAGTCGCAACTGCTCGTCGACGACCAAGGCTTTCCCCAGCGCTTGCCGTGGGAAGACTGGCGTGAGGGCGAGGCAGCGATGACTGGTGGCTGGATGCGCGCCACGTCACCCGCCGGCGACGCCGCGTTCGAGGGCGTAACTCAGTGGAGCGGCGAGCTGGGCGTTGGCGTTCGCCAGGCCGAAGCGGGACAAAGTGGTGCGCGCAACGACGCCGCTACGGGTACCAAGTCGATTCGCGAATCATTCCCACGGCACCTCTCGAGTGCGGACCGCCTCCCCGAGGAGTCCGGTTTGGCCAAGTTCTTGACCTCGTTCAATCGAGCCAAGCGTACGAAGGAACAAGCGTGACCGCCATTGCCTACGCCTGGCCCGCCGTCGGGGTCTTCGTCGTTGCGACGCTGCTCATTCTCGGCGGCGCCGTCGGCGTTCTCATCAACAAGAACCCGGTACACGCGGCCCTGAGTCTCATTCTCTGCCTGTTCGGGGTGGCTCTGGCCTTCCTCGCGCAGCAGGCTGATTTTCTCGCGGCCGTCGAAATCATCGTCTACGCGGGCGCCATTGTCGTCCTGTTTCTTTTCGTCATCATGTTCCTCGGGGTCGACCGAACGGACGCACTCGAGGGTGAACCTCTGGTGGGTCAACGCACCCTCGCCGCCATCGCGGTCTCTCTCGTGGTAGCCGGTGTGGTCTTCTTGATGGCCTCCTCGCACTGGGTCACTGGTGTGCCGTCGGTATCGACCGGCGGCGTGCCCCTGCACTCGGGTGCCGGCAATGTTCGTCAAATCGGTACGGCGCTGTACACCACGTATTTGATTGCGTTTGAAGTGACCGCCGCGCTCCTCATCATCAGTGTGGTGGGTGCAGTCAACCTCGCTCGCAAGGAGCGACCACGAGTCGGGGAGAGTGCCCAGTGAACGTTCCCGCCGCTTGGTACCTCGTCCTGGCCGCCGTCCTGTTCGGTATCGGCGCCTTTGGATTCTTGACCCGTCGCAGTGCGATCATCATGTTTATGTGCATTGAGCTCATGCTCAATGCGGTGAATCTGACTTTCGTTACCTTTGCTCGCTCACTGAGCGACATCGGCGGTCAAATTTCAGTGTTCTTCGTCATGGTGGTGGCGGCCGCTGAAGTCACGGTTGGCCTCGGTATTGTGGTCGCCATTTTCCGCCGTCGAGCGTCGACGTCGGTTGATGAACTCACGGAAATGAAGGGTTGATCGTGGCGCACGCAGCATTTCTTATTGCCCTTCTCCCGTTGCTCGGTGCGATTCTCATCCTGTTGAACGGTCGCACGATGAGCGAGAAGGCCACCGGTTCAATCGCGACGTTGGCGGTGACCGGTAGTTTTGCCGCCACGCTGTGGGCGTTTGCGCTCTACCTGCAGCACGAAGTCACCACGACGGTGAACCTCTTTTCCTGGTTCTCCGTTGGGTTGTTGAACGTTCCCGCGGCCTTCCAAGTCGACGCCTTGTCGCTCACGATGTGCCTCTTTATTACTGGTATCTCGGCCTTGATTCACCTGTACTCAATGGGGTACATGGCCGGTGAGCGGGACTATCGCAAGTTCTTTGTCTACTTGAACCTGTTCGTGTTCTCCATGCTGGTCTTGGTGCTGTCGAACAATCTGGTCCTGACCTTTGTGGGTTGGGAAGGCGTGGGCGTCTGCTCCTACTGGCTCGTGAGCTACTACTTCGACCGGGAGACGGCCGCGAGCGCCGGCAAGAAGGCATTCATCTACAACCGTGTCGGTGACCTCGGGCTCTTGGCCGCGATGTTCCTTCTCTTCACGCACCTGCACACGTTGACGTACGTCAATATCTTCGCCAGCCTCCCGCAGTTGTCGGGTGGAACGGCGACGTTGATTGTGCTGTGCCTACTGCTCGCCGCCGCCGGTAAAAGTGCGCAGATTCCGTTGTTCAACTGGTTGCCTGACGCCATGGAAGGCCCCACCCCCGTGTCGGCCTTGATTCACGCCGCCACCATGGTGACGGCCGGTGTTTTCCTACTCGTCCGTATGTCGCCCGTCCTCGCTCTCTCGAGCAGTGGCCGCACCACCATTGCCGTGGTGGGCGCCCTGACGGCCTTCGTCGCGGCAACGATTGCCACATCGCAAAAGGACATCAAGAAGGTCTTGGCCTTCTCAACCGTGTCGCAAATTGGCTACATGGTGCTCGCCGTTGGCGTCGGTGCTTACGGTGCGGCCCTGTTCTTGATGATTGCGCACGCGTTCTTCAAGGCCCTCCTCTTCCTCGGCTCGGGATCGGTCATTCACGCGTTGCACGGTGAGCAAGACCTACGAAAGATGGGTGGACTGCGTAAGTACCTCCCGCTTACCTTCCCGACGTTCCTTATTGGCTGGCTGGCTATCTCTGGCGTGCCGCCCTTTGCGGGCTTCTGGGCCAAGGGTGCCATTCTCACCAGTCTCTACGCACACAACAAGGTGCTCTACACCTTGGCTCTCTTGACCGCGGTCCTCACCGCCTACTACATGACGCGCTTGTTCGTCCTGACTTTCCGCGGTGAGGAACGTTTCGCGGAGGTGCTCGATGGGGCCACGCCGCACGAGTCCCCGCTGGTGATGACGGCACCGCTCGTCATCTTGGGTGTCCTTTCCGCACTGGGCGGGATCATCGACTTGCCGTGGTTGCACACGCACACGCTGGAAACATTCCTGGCTCCGACGTTCGGTGCCGTGCCCGCCGTGGCTGCGCAGAGCAGTGGTCTGCAGATTACGTTGTCGGTGATTGACGTCGTGGCTGCGCTCATTGGCCTCGGCGCCGGCGTGGTGTTGTGGCGCAGTCGCAGCAGTGCCCCCGCTCTCGAACCATCGTTCCTCGAGCACGTCTGGTACTGGGATGAAGGGTACGACCGGGTTATTGGTCGTCCACTCACCGGACTAGCGGCGCTCAGTGGATCGGTTCTCGAGGACACCATCATTGACGGCGGCGTGCGTGGCGTCGTGACTGGGGTGCAGCGTTTGTCCGCTGAGGTCCGCAAGGTGCAGACGGGCTTCGTGCGCCACTACGCCCTGGCGATGGTGCTCGGGTTGGCCTTTATTGTTCTCTATCTCGTTGCGAGGGTTGGTTAGTCGTGCATTCCTCTCTGTGGCTTAGTGCCCTCTTGATTGTGCCGGTCCTCGGTGCCGTGCTTGCGCAGCTCGTACGGCGGGTGGACGGCCGCGCCTACATCGTGGCCGTGGCCACGGCCACGCTTGAACTGGTACTCACCGTGGTGGTCGCGGCGCTCTACAACCCCGCCGTAGCGAACGCGCAGGGCTTCGATTTCGCCTATCGTCTCGTGCTGTCGGCCCCGCTGGGGTTGGCCTACGACGTCGCCGTCGATGGCATCTCCTTGTGGTTGGTAGTGCTGACCGCCTTGACTGCCCTCGTGGCGCTGCTGGCCGCCCGTGACCGCCGAAACGAGGCGAGTTACGTCACGTGGCAACTCTTGCTCCTTGGCGTCACCATGGGTTGTTTCATCACTCACGACCTGCTCGAATTCTTCATCTACTTCGAGTTGATTCTGATCCCCTGCTACTTCATGATGACGCAGTGGGGTGGGGAACACCGCAAGGCCGCGGCTATGAAGTTCTTCCTCTACACCTTTACCGGCTCCGCCTTCATGCTTATTGCCCTTATCTTCCTGGCCGTGACACACCAGCACCAAGTTGGCGGCGGACTGACCTTTGCTTACGGCGCACTTTCGCAGACGGCGCTTTCGTCGTCGACCGCGACGTGGATCTTTGTCGGCATGGCCGTGGCCTTCGCCGTGAAGTCACCCATCTGGCCTCTCCACACGTGGTCACCCTCGACGTACGCCGAAGCTCCCGCCGCGACTGGCATTGTGCTCGCCGCCCTCTTGTCGAAGTTGGGTTCGTACGGATTGCTGCGTTTCGCCGTGGGACTGCTCCCCAGTGCGCTGTCCACCGTGCGCCCAGTGCTGCTTACCCTCGCCGTGATCTCCATCCTGTACGGCTCGTTCGTGGCGTGCACGGCCAAGGACCTCCGTCGCTTTATCGCGTACTCCTCCCTGGCTCAAATGGGTTTCGTCACACTGGGTGTGATGTCGGGGTCACGCATTGGTACCGAGGGCGCGGTGCTGCTGATGCTCAACCACGGCATCATCACGATCGGTGTCTTCGTCCTCGTCGGGTACCTCGAGCGTCGCCAGCTGAGCGGACGCTTGGCCGCCCTCCGCGGCTTGCAGAAGCCCATGCCCGTCCTGGCCGGCCTCTTCACACTCTTCATGTTGGCCACCATGGGTCTGCCGGGTCTGAACGGCTTCGTCTCGGAATACTTGATTTTGATTGGTACCTTCGGGACCCACGCCTGGTGGGCGCTGCTGGCGACACTCGGTGTGGTTGGTTCCGCGGTCTACTGGCTCTGGGCCTACCAGCGGGCCTTCCACGGTCCTGTGTCGACCGAAAACGCCGCGTTGACCGACGTAACGACGTCGGAGCGTCTGGCGCTCTTGCCGATCGCCGCCCTGGTCATCGTGCTCGGTGTGGTGCCCCAGACGGTGCTGCACCGCATTGACCCCGCTGTCTCGAATCTGATTGCCCACGTCGCACCCTCGGGAGTAACGAAGTGACCCTGCACGCTCCCGCTATCAATTACCTCGCCCTCCTGCCATTCCTCTCATTGGTGGGTGCGGCCACGTTGCTGCTGTTCATGACGGCGCTGACTCGTAATCGCCTCTCGACGGTGGTCTCGACCTCGGTAGCCGTCTCGGCGGCCCTGGGCGGTTTTGTCTCTACGTTCGTGCAGTGGTTTGAAGTGAACCACCACGGAGCGACGACCACTGCGGCGCACGCGGTCGTGATGGACGGCTTCTCGGTGGTCATGGCGGCGTCGATCACCTCGTCTTTGACCTTCGCGTTGCTGATTGCCCACGACTGGCAGGGCCGCGAACGATTCAATGGAGCCGAGTACCAGATGCTGGCGTTACTCGCCACCTCGGGCGCCGTCTTGATGACGCAGGCCAACGACCTTGTCCTGCTCTTCCTCGGACTGGAAATCCTCTCGATTGCGCTGTACTGCATCATTGCCTTCAACCGTCGGCGCCTGAAGTCGTCCGAATCCTCGATGAAGTACTTCCTCCTCGGTGGTTTCGCGGCCGCCATCTTCATCTACGGCGCCGCACTCGTCTACGGCGCCTCGGGAACGACCAACGTGACGATGCTGTCGTACTTCCTCGGCACGAATCACTTGCTGCACCCCGGCCTACTTCTGGCCGGTGGCGGTCTCATGATGATTGCCTTCGCCTTCAAGGTGCAGGCGGTCCCCTTCCACTTCTGGTCACCCGACGTCTACGAGGGTGCTCCGACGCCAGTCACGGGTTTCCACGCGTCCATCGTCTGGGGTGGTGCCTTCGCCGCGATGATGCGCGTGATGATCTCCGGTCTCGGGACGCAGGTCAGCACGTGGCGTCCGATCTTTTTCGTCCTCATCGTGCTCTCGACGCTCGTCGGGGCGGGCTTCGCAATTCTGCAGGGTAACGCCAAGCGACTCCTGGCCTACAGCTCGGTGTCGCACTCCGGCTTCATCTTGCTCGGCGTCTGGACTGGTTCGGCCGCCGGTGTGGCGGCGGCGAGTTTCTACGTCTTGACCTACGCCCCAGTGGTGCTCGGTACCTTCGCAATTGTCGCGTTGGTTGGTGGTGTTGGTGACGCCAACCACGAACTGGAGAAGTACCGCGGTCTGGCTCGCCGGAACCCCTGGATTGGTGCCTCGCTGGCCGTGCTGCTGCTCTCCCAGTTGGGTGTGCCATTCACGGTGGGCTTCGACGGTAAGTTTGCCGTGTTGGCGGCGACCATTGATGCGGGAAACACGGTGGCGGCAATCATCGCCATGGTGGCGGCCTGTATTGCGGCCTTCGCCTACCTTCGTTGGACGACCAGCCTGTTCGTTGCCGAGAATCTCGACCTCGAGCCACTCGTGGTGCCGTTCGCTTCTCGCGTCGTCATCGTGCTGGCCGTCGCCTACGCCCTCGTGTTCGGTATTGACCCGAGTTGGCTGACCTCGATTACCTCGCACGCCACCCTGTTGTTCCAGCCCTAATGCGGGTGGCCATTGCCACCTGCAGTGGCGACAATGTTGACGTGGACTCACCGGTCCTACTGGCGGCGCTCGAGCGCGCTGGTGTCGACGCCGAACTGTGCATCTGGGACGACGAGTCAGTTGACTGGGAGTCTTTTGACCTCACGGTACTGCGCTCAACGTGGGATTACGCCCGGCAACGTGACCGCTTTCTCGCGTGGGCTCGCCAGCGCACCAACCTGCTCAATCGATACGACATTGTCGAGTACTCGAGCGACAAGCACTACCTAGCAGATCTGACGGCCAAGGGGTTCAACACGGTGCCGAGCTCCTTCTGCGAAGTGGGAGAACTGCCGAAGTTTCCCGCGGGCGACTTCGTCGTCAAACCCGCCGTGGGCGCAGGCTCGATTGACGCCGAACGCTACCGCCGAGGTGCCTTCGAAGCCGCGAGTGCGCACGTCGCTCGGTTGCACGAGGCCGGCCGGAGCGTGCTCATTCAGCCCTACGTCGCCACCGTCGACTACTTCGGTGAACACGCCGTTATCTTTATCGACGGTCAGTACTCACACGCGATGAACAAGGGCGCCATGCTGAACACGCCGGCGGACGATCGCGACGCTCTCTTTCGTCGCGAGCAGATGCAACGAGACGTCGATGAACCCGAGGCCCTGGCCATCGCCGAGCAGCTGCTCGCCGATTTTGGCGACCTCCTCTACGCTCGCGTGGACTTTGTCGCCGCCCCCAGTGGCTGGCAAGTGATGGAACTCGAGCTCGTCGAGCCCAGTCTCTTTTTGACCTTCGAACCCTCGGCGGCGGACCGTCTCGCCGAGGCCATTCGCCGCCGCGTCGCCTAGCGGTTCTCGTCGGCTGCTTTGGCCGCGGCCAGAATTTCTGGTGGAACAATGGTGCCCGGTCGATTCGTGGGGTCGTTGCTCAAGAAGCGACCCAGTACCGGAATTTCGGTCAGTGATTCGGCCCGAAGAATGGCGCTCACCACGGGAACAAACGTCTCCACCGACGGATAGACAATGTGACGTGGGAGCCAACGCGGGAGGTACTTTGCGTTGAAGGTCCACAGTGAGGCAATGGGCAGAACACCCGAAAGGCGGTGGAGGGTCCAGCGTTCAACCCGGGTCCAGGTGCCCTCACCGCGTTCACCATCCAACACCCCGCGGAAGGCGGCAAAGTTAAGGCTGAGGCCGTTGGCGCCCTGGGTCTTCAGGTGGGCGATGGTCGAGCACAGGGCGTAGTCAATAAGGCCATTGGGGTGTTCGCCGGGATCGCGACGCATGATGTCGAGCGAGAACCCGTTGATGGCGGTTGACGGAACAAATTGGCAGGCGGCGGCGGGGGCTCCGTCGGGTCCGCGCACGATGGTCAAGAGCAGACCCTTGTCCTTCGGATCGAAGAGTCGACCGAGCCCCATGGAGAACCCTCGTTCGTCATCACCACGACGCAGCATGGCCACGAGGTCGAGGACGCCGGTGATGAGCGACGGATCGATGGTGGCGGGGTCATAAAACTCAACGCGGTACCCGTGGCGTTCGAGGCGGGTGCAGGCTTGTCGCAACCCCTTCATTTTGCCGCCCTCGAGGGTAAAGGTCTGGCAGTCGACGATGGCCTCATCACCGAGGTAGAGGGAGTGAAAGCCGGCGGCGTGATAAATCGGTGTCCAGTCGGCTGACGCGGCCATTACCGCCACCGTCCAGCCACGACTTTCGGCGAAGGCGTGGAAGGCTGAGAATACGTCCGCTCGTTCGGCGCTTGGTCCAATGGGATCGGGCGAAATTAGCGCGACGCCGCCGTAGACGGCGTAGGCCACGACGGAGTCGCGGTAGAAGTAGAACTGCTTGTCGTCACGCAATGCGAAGTAGTCCAGCGTGCCGCGGCCGTGGCGCCGGACAATGTCTCGGGCGCGGAGTTCGGCGAGTCGCCGTTCTGCGGGGCTGACGGAACCCGAGAGCCGACGATCAACCACCGGCCGAGTGAGGAGATAGAGCGCACTGACGAGGAGCGAGATACCAATTGTGAGGAGCACCACGTCAACGAAGTCACTCACTCGATCGGGGAGGGCAATCGCGGTGATACCCACAAGGCGCTCGATGCACGCCACGAGCAGCGTGGGCCAGCTCGGCAACGTAAGCGTGAGGTTGTTTCGGGCGGCGGCCTCCACCCCAATGGTGGCGGCGACAACGGCCGTGCCGGCGATACCCGCCAAACGGGTCAGCGCAAGGCCGACACCGGTGCGGTCGGTGTAGGAGGTGAAGTAGCGCCGCTGGACCAGGAGGAAGGCAAAAATGCCACCCGCAATGGCGGAGGAACGAATTGGTCCACCGCGGGCCACGTGCGCCAGCACGGTGACGGCCAAGAAGAATTCGGCGAAGTACCAAGAGCGTCGCTGCCCCCGCCGTACGCCGCGCGCCAGCATGATGAGTGCCACACCCGCCAGGGCGGTAAGCGCCGCGGCCGATTGGGCGACGCCGAGGGGGAGATACTGCAGGACCACGTGGAGGTGTGATCGCAAGGGGGGTGACGTTGTCACGATGACATTTAGGAGTCCGTCAAGGGCGATGAGTCCGGCCGCAAAGCGTCGGATGCGACGCTGGCGCGCGGCTTCGCGACGACGATCCGTGGTCAGCGGGAATGGGGTGGCGTCGGGCCATGCGCCGATAACTTCATCGGTACTGGGCAGGCCGCTCTGGACTGGCGTCCGGGCCAGCACTGCCTCGAGACGGGTGCTGTGTGACACCTTGCGCTCGTGGCCAATCAGGCGCACCTGGACTCGCGACCCCGCCTCGATCTCCACCAAGCAGAAGCGCTCGACGTCAACGAACACGCTCGGTAGTCCGAGGTTGGCCTCAAACTCCGTTGTGACCACGCGCGAAGGGCCCGGAGCAGCACAAAATCCCTCGTCGAGGTAGGCCAGAGCCGGGCGAGCACTGCCCCCGACCACGACACCGGTGACCCCCGTCTCCCGCTGTTGCGTGGTGAAGAGGAGGGCATCAACTGTCCCGATGGTCGTGTTGGCGAGTGGTTCGCTGACGAGGCTGACCCGCTCGGTGCTGCGCCAGGTGAAACGCCGTCGAGCAACGGTACCGACGGTGGCGACAATGAGGCCTTCCACGAAGACCAGGAGCAGGAGATTGGCGAGGATATTTCCCGTAATCGATTGCGTGTGCGGCGCGTGGAGGGAAATCTGACGGTGCGTGAAGAGGCTGACGACGTGGGAGAGCGTATTGAAAAGGTCGGCCCCCAGCACGAGTGCGAGCCCGAGCCACAGGGCGGGACCGAAGCGGCGGTAGAGCGTTCGTGACGTCGCGAATCGGCCGGCGGCGAGGGCGTCGTCGAGGAGTCGGGCGCTCGGTTCAAGCGTCAACGGCGGTGGGGTGTGACCTGGGGTGACGATTACGACATCGGTACGTTCGAGGCTGTGCACTTCGAGTCGTAGCGTGGCGGCCACCGTGATGCCCAGGTCGCTTAGGAGCGTCCGAGCATTGGTGGACTCGGCGAGCTCGTGGTCGTGCGTGCCCGGCAGCACGTAGATAGCGTGCCCGGGTCGAGCGCAAAAGGCTCGCAGGAGGTCACTCAAACCGCGCGTCGTCGCAAATACGCCGCGAACGCAGGCCTCAATGCCTTCGGGGCCGGGGGCGAACAAGTTGCCGGCCACGACCACAATGGCGGGGTCGTCAATATCGGCCAGAAATGCGGTCAGGTGGTCGAGCGCGCCGGTGTCGTGAGCACCGTCGAGTGAGAGATCGAGATC
>DAIPLC010000146.1:0-3486 GCA_036769405.1 Acidimicrobiales bacterium | reverse complement strand
CTTGGCTTAGCCCCCCCCCCCCAAAAAAAAAGGCGGCATGGTGTATGGGGCAATCATTGCCCCCTACCCCCAACACCTCCGCGGCGGCGTCAACTGGCCACGTTCGTCGACGTTAACTTCCACCACCCGCGAACTTTCGGCCGTCACCGGCGCCGTGACCATGGTTCGTCGCGAAGCCTGGAACGCCGTCGCTGGCATGGACGAAACCTTGGCCGTCGTGATGAACGACATCGACCTCTGCCTGCGCCTCCAGAACGAGGGCTGGTTGGTGTTGATTGTTCCCAGCGTGGCGATCATTCACTTCACCAGTAGTTCTCGGGGACGGCTCGACCCCCTCGTCGACCGCAATCGATTCGTTCGCCGATGGGATATTTTCGGTTCATTCCTCGACCCGTACTTCCCCGATGCACTCCGGCTCTACGGCTCGACCATGGTGGCGCAACCATCCCTAGACTTTGGTGCACCAAAGGAGAATCAATGACTACCGACACCAGCCTCGAACTCGTCCGCATCGGCGTCGTCGACACCATGTTCGCGCGCTTCAACATGGGCCAAGCCGCCTACGACGAATTGGCCTCAATCGAAGGTTTCGGCACGAAGTTCACCGTCTTGACCAAGACCGTGCCCGGTTTCAAAGATTTGGCCGTCGCCGCCAAGAACTTGATTGAGAAGGATGGCTGCGCCATTGTCGTCGCACTCGGTATGCCCGGGTCGGCACCAATCGACAAGCAGTGCGCCCACGAAGCGGCGCAGGGAATCATGATGGCCCAGCTCCTTACCTCAACGCCCATTCTCGAAGTTTTTGTCCACGAGGATGAGGCCGAAGACCCGCACGTACTCGCCAGCGTCTTTGACAATCGCTCCCGGGACCACGCTCGTAATGCCTACTGGATGCTCTTCGAGCCCGAGCAGTTGCGCCAGCGTGCGGGACAGGGCATTCGTCAAGGCTTCGGCCACGCCGGCCCCCTCGACCTGAACTAAATCGTGACCGAAGCCGTCATTGTCGCCGCTGGCCGCAGTGCCATCGGCCGTGCGTTCAAGGGCTCACTTCGCTACGTCCGTCCCGATGACTTGCTCGCACAAGTGGTCCGCGGCGTCCTCGACACCATTGATCTGAACCCTCGCTGGATTGAGGACATGATCGTGGGATGTGCCTCACCCACCGGAGCCAGTGGCTTCAACGTGGCCCGTGTCGGTGCCGTACTGGCCGGACTCCCCCACGTCCCGGGCGTCACGGTCCACCGGTACTGCGCCTCCTCACTGCAGAGTGTGGCGATGGCGGCCCACGCGATTCGTGCCGGCGAAGGTGGCGCCTTCATTGCCGCCGGAGTGGAGTCTGTTTCGTCATACACGCTCGGGTTCGCCGACAACGCCGAAGCCCATAATCCCCGCTTCGCGCCGGCCCAGGCCCGTTCGGCCGAGCGGGCGCTCGGGTCAGCGCCGGTGTGGGAGCCGAACACCCACTTGCCCGATATGTACATCGACATGGGTCAGACGGCCGAGAACGTCGCCGCCATGTCCGGCATCTGCCGACTCGCCATGGATGAGTTCGCGCAACGGTCGCAGGAGCGAGCCGTGCGTAACCAGGACAACGGCTTCTTCGCGCGGGAAATCATCCCCGTCTCCACCCCGGGTGGCGAACTCGTCACTCACGACGATGGCCCACGCCGGAACTCGACTCTCGACGCCCTGGCAGCTCTCAGTCCCGCCTTTCGCCCCGACGGCACCGTTACCGCGGGCAACTCCTGTCCGCTGAACGATGGCGCGGCCGCCGTGGTGATTATGAGTGACCATCTCGCCCGCGACTGCGGCCTCACGCCGCTCGCCCGCATCGTCTCGACGGGACTGAGCGCACTCGACCCCGAAATCATGGGGCTCGGTCCAGTCGAAGCGTCGCAACGCGCACTCCGCCGCGCTGGCCTCACCATCGACGACATGGACTCCATTGAAATCAACGAGGCCTTCGCGTCACAAGTACTCGCCAGTGCCAAGTCGCTCAGTGTCGATCAGCGAAAGCTCAATGTGCGCGGTGGGGCCATCGCCCTCGGTCACCCCTTTGGCATGACGGGAGCGCGCATTCTCACCACGATGCTCAATGACCTCGCCGATACGGGTGGACGCTATGGTCTCGAGACCATGTGTGTGGCCGGCGGTCAGGGCATGGCCCTGATCGTCGAGAATCTGCGACGCTAACGCGTCGCGGTGTCGGTTCCCTCAGCCGCGAGCAGCGTCGCGAGTTCCTCCGCCGTCAAGTGGCGACCTTCGCCGGGCACGAGTGACACGATGCCGTCGACGATGTCGTAGGCCTCGCTCGTACGGGGATTAATCAGCAGGTCGGCGCTCGGTACGTAGCGGAGCGAACCGTGATCAATTGGGTCGCAGAGAATGGCCAGCAAGCGTGGGTCGAGGGTCACGCTTCCACCTGGGCGATCATGGCGAGTACGTCACTCACGTGTCGTGCGACCTCGTCGTCGGTCGCTGCCTCAACATTGAGTCGCAACAGTGGCTCGGTATTCGAGGGACGCAGGTTGAACCACCAGTCACCGAAGTCAGCGGTCAGTCCGTCCATCAGGTCGATACTGGCCTCTCCCGCGCTACGCAAGGTTTCGCTGATGGCCGTTACTGAAGCCGCAGGTGACGTCACCGTGGTGTTGATTTCCCCCGACGCGGCGAAGCGATTGAAGGGGGCGACGAGGGCCGACAGCGGCACACTCGCACGGCACAGCAATTCGAGGACCACCATGGCGGTGATGATGCCCGAGTCGGCCCGGAAGTTATCCCGGTAGTAGTAGTGACCCGAGTGCTCGCCACCGAAAATTGCGTTCGTCTCGGCCATGGTCGACTTGATGTAACTGTGGCCCACCCGGGTGCGCACACCAATGCCTCCGTGTTCGTCGATAACGGCGGGTACCGACTTCGAGCAGATCACGTTGTACAAGATGGTGGCGCCGGGGTTCTTGTCGAGCATCGACGCAGCCACCATGGCCGTGGTCGTTGAACCACTAATGGGCTGCGCCTTTTCGTCGATCAGAAAAACGCGGTCGGCGTCGCCGTCGAAGGCGAGTCCGATGTCGGCCCCGACCTCGAGCACACGACGCTGCAGGTCCACGATGTTCGCTGGGTTAAGCGGGTCGGCAGGGTGATTCGGAAAGGTGCCGTCGAGCTCGGGGTACATGATCTCGAGGTCGAAGGGCAGGCTCGCGAAGATCTCGGGGGCAATAAAGCCACCCATGCCATTGGCCGTGTCGGCCACGATCTTGAGTGGGCGCATGGCCGAAACATCGATAAAAGAAAGGACGTGGGCCACCCACTCCTTCATCAGGGAGATTTCGCGCTGATCGGCGAGGTCGCCACTGGCCGGCGTGGCGAGAAACAGGTGGGTCATCGCTTCGATTTCCTTCAATCCGGACTCGGCACCGATGGGCTTGGCGCCCGCGAAGCACAGCTTGAGCCCGTTGTAGCCGGCGGGGTTGTGCGAGGCCGTGA
>DAIPLC010000145.1:0-3525 GCA_036769405.1 Acidimicrobiales bacterium | reverse complement strand
AGCGGTGCCGTTTCCCTGAATGCGACGGGAACGGGATGCAGTTTCAATGCTGCCGCGAGTACCTTGACCGCGAATGCCGCCGCGACGTGTGTCGTAACCGCGTCAAAGGCCGCGAGTGGTGCTTATAGCGCAGGCACCGCCACCGCCACCTATAAGTTCACCGTGTCCAACCAAGCGAAGCTCGCTATCACGAACAAGGTGTTGACCGCCGCCGCCGGTACGGGCGTCATCGTTACCTTCTCGGGTGGATCAGGCTCTGGCGCCGTCTCCTACTCGGCCGTGGGCAGCGTCTGCTCGATTAACTCGTTGAGCGGTGCCCTGTTGGCATCGGCAGCTGGTACGTGCTTGGTGACTGTTACCAAGGCAGCGAGCACAGGATGGAATGCTGCTAGTTCCTCGGCTGTGAAGTTCACCTTTACCCCGCCACCACTAACAATTTCGAATGCCTCACTCGATGGTTCGACCGGTATCGCCATCACCGTCACCACCTCTGGTGGCATCGGTAGTGGTGTCGTTACCTTCGCCGTCACTGGTGCAGGGTGCACCATTGACGCCAATACTGGCGCGCTGAACGCTGCTTCTCCGACGACGTGTGTCGTTACCGCGACGAAGGCCAAGAGCTCAACCGGAGCGATCCAGGTGTCAGCACCGGTGAGATTCCAGTTCTCGCCCGCCTCCGATGGCCCCACCTTCTCTAAGCCAGACGTGGCCACCATCGTTTCGGTGAATGGCATTCAGGGCGCCGCAATCGATGACACCGAGAGTGCCGATGGCAACTTCATCACGCAGTTCTACTCAGCGTCGGACCGACTCTTCCAAGGCTACGTAGCTGTGGGATCGACGGTCACCGTCAAGTGGCACGTTGCCGGCGTCGACGGGTCGGCCTTGGCCAACATGCCCGTGACGTTGGTAGACAACTTGGCGTACTCGGCCGCCAACGGCACGTCATGGAGCCAGTCGGGCCTCAACACGAATCCGTGCACGGGCGCTGCCCCCAACTTCAGCTGCTCGGGTCAGCCTGGCGGAACCCTCGCCGGCAAGACGGACGCCAACGGTGACGTGACGTTCACGCTCAACAACACCAACACCGCCACTGGCTCCAATCCTGCGGACATGACGACCGCCGGTGGCGCTGAGTCCAACGAGGGGACGTACCCTTGGACGCGTATGTTCCTGCAAATCGGTACTGACGTCATTACCGCCAACCCCAACACAACGGTGAACGAGGCCTCCGACTTGCTCGACCTCATCGTGGTGCCTACGGCAACGACGGTGACCAACTGGACTGCTCCCGTGAAGGTTGTTATCGCCCCTAGTCCTGCGGTTGCGACGTTGACGGCGGTTACTGGTCTTGTCACCGGTACCACCGCCATTGACGACACCGTCAATGGTGACAATTGGTTCATTAACGCGTACTATGCGGCGGCTGACAAGCTCTACGAGAGCTACGTCCCCGCGGGCGCAACGGTCACAATGACGTGGCACGTGGCGAACGCCAGTGGTCCTATGAAGAGCCTTGGTCTCAACTTGATTGACAACCTGTCCTACGGCTGCACCACTGGTGTGACCTGGTCGACCGCTTCACTCAATCAGAACCCCGGCTGCGGCGGTGGTGTGGGTGGATCGCTGAGCGGCAAGACCGACGCCAGCGGCAACGTCACCTTCACGCTGACGAACACGAACGCTTCGAGTGGCGTCTGCCCAACAAATATGACAACGCAGCCTACGGCTGGGGTGTCACCGGCAAACGCGAATGAGAAGACGCCGAAGAACGCAGGCCTCTACAACTGGACGCGATTCGCCATCCAAGTTCCTGGAGACGTGATCACTGGTGACCCCCTCATCATCAACCAGGGAACTGACCTCTTTGACACCATCGTGGTACCTGCCAACTGCACCGCGGGCTCAACCCCCGGCACTTGGACAGCGCCAGCGGGCACCGGAACTGGCACCGGCACCGGCACCGGTGGTTCAACGGGTGACAACCCCACGAACGCCGCCCCGGACAAGGCCTCATTGGTGACCACCTCGTGGTCATCCACCGGCCTGAATGGCTCGGGTCCCGTGGATGACACCGCAAACGGAGACAATTGGTTTATTAACAAGTACTACGCCGCGAGCGACAAGTGGCTCTACACCTACGCCGCCCCCGGTGCCGCACTGCATTTGACCTGGCACGTCGCAGGTAAGGACGGCTCGGCGCTGGCGAACACGCTGGTGACTCTAGAGACGCAGTTCGCCCCTGGCCCGTCGGGCGCTACCTTCAGTGGAACGAACATGGACGCCAAGGGCAACATCTCGGGCACCACAGACGCGAACGGCAACGTGACCTTCGACTTCACGAACACCAACGCCACCGCCATCGGCGCGCCGGCGAAATGGTCGGCGACGTCGGCTACCTCGGCAGAAGCGATTGAGGGTGGCGGCTCCAAGGACTACGCCTGGACTCGTATGGCCCTCTTGATCGGTACGCCGCTGCCCACGACGAAGAATGCCAGCTCGAGTGACATCATCACCGCTGGCGGCACCGCCCCGATGAACACGACCGTGACCCAAGCCACCGACCTGGTTGACGTGATCATCATGGGAAGCGGCTCCGCACCGGCTGGCGGTACTGGTGGACAGAACGGTCCGACGAACGCCAACCCCGACAAAGCCGCACTGGTGACGACCTCATGGTCGACCAGCGGTCTCGCTGGTAGCGGCCCCGTTGATGACACCGCCAACGGCCTCGGCTGGTTCATCACGCAGTTCTACGCCTCGTCTGACAAGTGGTACTACGGTTATGCGCACCCAGGTGCAACGGTCAAGCTGACATGGCACGTGGTGGACTACAACGGCGCAGCGATGGCAGGCAAGACCGTAACTCTGGAGACGCAGTTTGCCCCCGGGACAAAGGACGCAACGTTTAGCGCCGCGTCAATGGATGCCTCGGGCAACATTACGGGCACGACAGACGCGAGTGGCAATGTGACATTCACGCTGACGAACACCAACGCCTCAGCATCCTCGGCGCCTGCCGGTTTCGCGTTGACGTCGACGGCGGCGGGCGAAAACGTTGAGAAGACGTACGCCTGGACTCGCATGGCGCTCTTGATTGGTACACCGCTGCCAACTTCAAACGGTGACGCCAGTGCTACTGACATCATCTCAGCACCGAACGCGAGCACCACGACACCAAACCCAACGGTGACCCAGGCCACTGACCTGGTTGACCTGATTGTGGTCGCCGGCGTGTAGGAACGCCGACGCGGCAAACATGTGCTGTCCGTGAAGCACCCCGTTCCTTTGTGGAACGGGGTGCTTTGTTCGAAGTGGCAGGCGTGGCAGACGCTTCGTGCTATACAGGGGAGGAATAAAGGAGCCTCATGACTGAGCACACTGACGACACCATGCCTGATTTTGCCGACACGGACAGTTCGGGGGTATCGCACCGTGTGCTCGGCACCACGATGCCGGTGCTCGAGGTACAACTCCAGCCCGGTCAGTCGGTGATTTCCCAGGGTGGCGAGATGTCGTGGATGT
>DAIPLC010000020.1:0-15351 GCA_036769405.1 Acidimicrobiales bacterium | reverse complement strand
TTTCCTTTCCCTCTGGTCCGACGAATCGGGCTCTGCGGAAGACAGAGCAGGGTGATTGGGTACTTCCCCGCACTCGCGGGACTACAACCTTAGCCCACCGGGCAGGAAATCGCTAATGGGACGGGGCGGAATCAGCGCCGTAGGTCTCGCCGGCACTCGGAAAACTGCCACCTCGAACGTCAGCGGCAAATGAACCAATGGCCGCCGTGATAGCGGCACCAACCTCGGCGTACTGGCGCACGAACTTGGCCGGCGTTTTACCGGTAAGGCCCAGAATGTCGTGAAATACCAGTACTTGGCCGTCGGTGTCGGCCCCAGCCCCGATGCCAATAGTGGCGACGTTGAGTGCTTCGGTGACGGCGGCACCAACGGTTGTCGGCACCGCCTCGAGTACCAGGGCGCAAATACCGGCGGCCTCGAGCGCAAGTGCATCTGCCAACAGCAGTTCGGCCGCATCGGTCGTTTTGGCCTGCACTCGGTAGCCCCCAAGTGCGAGCACGCTCTGGGGCGTCAGCCCCAAATGGCCAATCACGGGAATTTCGGCGTCGACGAGTGCTTGCACGACGGGCAGTCGGTTACGACCACCTTCGACCTTCACCGCCTGGGCGCCGGCGCGAATCAAGACACCGGCGTTGGCGACGGCCTCGGCCGGCGTGCCGTGGTAGCTCAACCACGGCATGTCGGCCACGATCATGGCGGCCGGCTTTGCCGCCGCCACGGCGGCGACGTGGTGGGCCATCATGTCGATGGTGACGTGCAGGGTGTCGGTGTGACCCAAGACGACGTTGGCCACCGAATCACCGACCAGCAGGAGGTCAACGCCGGCGGCATCGGCCAAGCGGGCGGACGGCTCGTCGTAGGCGGTGAGCATGACGAGCGGCGCCTTGCCATCGCGACGCTTGTGGTTGCGCAGCTGTGGCGCGTTCATTTCTGCGCCTGACGCTGACCTCGGGCCACTCGACCGCCGGCCGTCCATTTCCGGACGAGGTGGTGAAACTTACAGTTCGTGCAGACCTCGACGGCGTAGCACTGGACGGGTTCCGCCCGACGCTCGAGCTTGAGTAGTTCCGAGCGAGTGAGCGGACAGGTGCCACCCGCCGGAAGGCGGGCGCCGAAGACGTAGGTAACTTCGACTAGCTCGCGCTCCTCACAGACGGGACACTGCTCACCCGATGTTCGGCCAATGTTGTTGGCCGCGCGCAGGAGTTCGGGGTGGGCGTCGCAGATATCCTCGCGCCGCAACGCGCCGGCCTTGATCTTTGACAAAAGGGCGTGACGAACCAGTCCGTACTCAACAACGGCGCCATCGGCGGTTGTAGAACGCGTCTCTTTTTTCATTGAGTAGGACTTTATCGCCCTTATCTCACAAGAAATCAGGTACTTATGTCGAACTGATGTATCGAAGCGATAGTATGAAACATATGTTGGACCTCGCAATCCTCGGCTTACTCATGGACCGTGATCATCACGGCTACGAGATTCGCACCCAAGTGCGGGACCGACTGGGTGTGTCGAGCAACCTCTCCTTTGGTTCTATCTACCCCGCCCTCGCCCGTCTCGAGCGCCAGGGTCTCGTCGAAGTCGCCACGGTCGCTGACGCCAAACCCTCGGCCCTCTCGACCGGATCACTCAGTGGCGAGCGGGCCTCACTGCGCGCCCTGCGCGCCACCCAGTCACTCGGGCGTCGTGGTCGCAAGGTGTATTCCATTACGCCACTCGGCCGCCAGACCTTCGTCGCCCTCTTGTCGGATCCGGCCACGGTTGACGACGGACGGAACTTCTCGCTTCGGATGGCGCTCGCGCGCTATCTGACCCCCTCGCTGCGCGTGGTGCTCTTAGAGCGCCGCCGCACCGATCTTGTTGAGCGCCTCGCTGAAATGCAGGCCGGGGCTCACAATGAACAGCTTGACTCCTACGCCCGCAGCGTTATGGCGCACACGGCCAAGGCAGTCGAGTTGGACCTCGAGTGGATCGACACCTTGTTGTCCACCGAACGAAATAACCAGCAAACCTTCGCCCCGAGGGCGAAGTAGGAAAGGAGTCCCATGGAGAAGATTCGTGTGGCTATTGCCGGCGTCGGAAACTGCGCCAGTTCACTCGTTCAGGGTGTGACGTATTACAAGGATGCCCAGGACGGCGAAAGCGTCCCGGGCTTGATGCACGTCCGCCTCGGCGGCTTCCACGTATCAGACCTCGAGTTCGTGGCCGCCTTTGACGTCGACGCCTCCAAGGTGGGCGCCGACCTCAGCAAGGCAATCGAGGGTGGCATGAACAACACCATCAAGTTCGCGGACGTGCCGGACCTGGGCGTTACCGTCCTGCGCGGCCCCTCGCTCGACGGCTTGAACAAGTACTACCACGCCGTTATCGACGAATCACCGGCCGAGCCCGTCGACGTCGCCCAGGCGCTGCGTGATGCTCGCGCCGAAGTGCTCGTCTCGTACTTGCCCGTTGGTTCCGAAGACGCCCAGCGTTACTACGCCCAGGCAGCGCTCGACGCCGGCTGCGCCTTCGTCAACGCCATCCCGGTCTTTATCGCCTCCGACCCCGTCTGGGCCAAGAAGTTCGCCGACGCCGGCGTGCCAATCATTGGTGACGACATCAAGAGCCAGGTCGGAGCCACGATCGTGCACCGCGTCTTGGCTCGCCTGTTCGAGGACCGCGGTTTGGCCCTGGACCACACCTACCAGCTCAACGTTGGTGGCAACATGGACTTCAAGAACATGCTCGACCGTGAGCGTCTCGAGTCCAAGAAGGTCTCGAAGACCCAGGCCGTGACCTCGCAGCTCGAGAACTACACCCTGGCCGCCGACGACGTCCACATCGGACCAAGCGACCACGTGCCATGGCTCAAGGACCGCAAGTGGGCCTACATCCGCATGGAAGGCCGTAACTTCGGCAACGTGCCGCTCAACGTTGAGCTCAAGCTCGAGGTCTGGGACTCCCCCAACTCGGCCGGTGTCATCATCGACGCCGTGCGCTGCGCCAAGGTCGCCCTCGACCGCGGTATCGGTGGACCAATCCTGGGTCCCAGCGCCTACTTCATGAAGTCACCCCCGGTGCAGTTCCACGATGACGTGGCCCACACCATGGTCGAAGACTTCGCCAACGGCGGCGAAAACCCCGTCTGGCCCTAGTTCCCCCCGAAGTACCCAACACGCCCCGGTCGTTCGACCGGGGCGTGTTGGTTTTAAGTCGGGTGTAATTTCGAGTGCTTCAGTACAGGTACTAACTGACGACAACAAAAGGAGTTTCCATGAAACTGCGCACTGCCCTCACCGCGGCCATGCTTATCGGATCGGTCACCGTACCGCTCTCGGCCTCGCTACCCTCCGCCGCCTTGGCCACCAGCGTCGCACCCTGCACGGCGGCCCAGCTCAAGGTTTCCTTCGGCCACCCCAATGGCACGGCCGGGACGATCTACTACTCGCTCACCTTCACCAACACTGGCGCAGTGTGCTCGATTTCGGGCGTGCCGTCCGTGCAGCCCGTCGCCGACAGTGTCAAGTACTTGCCGATTGGACCAGCGGCGCGCAATATGTCGATGGGACAAATGGGCGTGTTGCACATTTTGAAGAAGGGTCAATCCGCGAGTGCGGCCATTGGCTTCATCGAAACGGGTAACTACACCCCCGCCACGTGCCGCCCCAACACGATCATCTTCATTGCCACGTCGCTCGGAGCGGTGACCAACCGCCGTGTCTCTACCGGGCCACTCTCGGTCTGCACCAAAATTTCCTCGGTTACTACCCGACTACTCGGCCCGTTGCAGTAGCAACGACCAGTCGTTACTCGTAGAGTTCCTGCTCGCAGCGACCGTCCTCGTGCCACGGCACGAGGACGTCACGCACGGTGTCCTCATCAATCTCATCCTCGTCCACGTCGTCGAGGAGGGCGTAGAGCGCCTTGCCGACAAACTTGCACTTGAGGGGTCGCAGTACCCCGGCCACCAACTCACGAAGCGGCCACGCCTCGCGCAGGCGGTACGTCGCCTCCGCCTTCGAAACTTCACCCTCGGCGTGTCGCAGAGCCAGCAGGTAGTCAAGAGCGACACCGACGTCGCGACTCGGCGCCAGCCCCAGGAGGTCCATGACCTCTTGGCCATCGAGCGCCGGCCGCTGGTTGTCGATGTCCTCTTTCTTGCGGAGTTCGTCGATACGAATTTCCAGACTGTCCATCCGCTTCGAGAGCTCGGCCGCCTTGCGGGCGTTCCGCGTCGTGCAGTCGCACCGGGTGAGTTCGTTGAGGTCATCGAGGAGATGACCGGCGTCGCGCACGTAGCGACGAACCGCGGCGTCACTCCAGCCGAGTTTGTAGGTATGAAAACGGAGGTGGAGCTCGACCAACAGGCTGACGTCGTCAATCATCTGGGTGGAGTACTTCAGCGCAGTCATGCGCTTGCGGGTCATTTTGGCACCCACGACTTCGTGGAACCGGAACGTCACGCCGTCGGACGTGATTTCCCGGGTCGGGGGCTTACCGATGTCGTGGAACAGTGCCGCTAGTCGAAGCACGAGACGGGGAGAGGTCTTATCCACCACGGCCCAGGTGTGCTTGAGCACGTCCTTGTGGTGATGAATGGGGTCCTGCTCGAGCTGGAGCATGGGGAGTTCAGGAAAGAAGTGAGCGGCCAATCCGGTGCGAACAATGAAGTCAAGGCCAATCGAGGGCATCTCCGTCATCATCAACAAATCGAGTTCACCCTGAATCCGTTCCGGGCTCACAATGGCGATCTTCGAGGCCAGGGCTACGGCGGCCGCCTCAAGGTCGGGGTCGATCGATAGGTAGAAACGGGCGGCGAAGCGGGCGGCACGCAGCATGCGCAACGGATCGTCAGAGAACAGCACCATCGGATCAATAGGGGCCCGCAAGCGCTTGAAATTGAGATCTGCGGCGCCCATAAAGGGATCGGTCAGGTACGCGAAGGCCGTGGTGTCCGCGTCAGCAGCGCCGAGGCCAATGACATCAAGGGCCATGGCGTTGATGGTGAAGTCACGGCGCGAAAGATCGGCCTCGAGTGAGTCGCCCCACTCCACGGCGGGCTTGCGCGAATGGTCAACGTAGGCCTCAGAGCGGAACGTCGTAATTTCCGCACGCAAGCCATTTTCCCGAAGGATGCCGCCAATGGTGCCGAATTCGCGACCCTGTTCCCAGAGCCCGGTGCACAGCGGCTTCATGAGACGAGCAATATCGTCGGGGCGAGCGTTGGTGGTGAAGTCGATTTCGAAATCATCCTTCGTCACACCAAGCATGGCGTCACGAACCGAACCACCAACGGCGTAGAGGGAGAACCCTTCGGCAGCGAAGGCGTCGGCGAGGGGCCGCGCCCACGTCGCGAGTCCCGACAAGCGAGAGGAGATTTCTTCGAGCACCGTCACGTCAGTGCAAGGCTAGCGTTCGGCCACTCTGGCGGTGGCCGAGGGGTAGCCTAGGTGGCGTGTTCCACCGACTTTCTCTCGGGTGGCGGGCGCTTGGCGTCGTACTCCTTGGCCTCGCAACGTTGACGTGGCCCTCGGCCTCGTCGGCTTCGCCAACCCCCGCGTTCACCTTGCTCCATCAAGACGCCTCGACCACCCTGTCTCCGGGCGGGACCGCTCCCTTTGGCCTTTCCTTTCACGCGCCTGCCGGCGCCCTGGTCACCGTGGCGCTCTACCCGCACCTTCTAGACCGAGGCCAAATCACCCAGCTCCTGAGCGGGAGCGGCGTCGGCGATACCCCGGTGAGTGTCGCGACGCTTACGTCTCCTCACTGTGCGGCCAATACGTCGTTGACGGTGACCCTGACCCTCACCCTCCGGACCGGACCTCGGTGTGGTCGCCCACAACTCGTCTTACCCTGTCGAAGTGGCACGTGTGACGGCGTCTACCCCCTGCGCTACACGGTGCGTTCAGGTGGAGACGTGGCGTCGACGTGGTCGATGGTGGCGCTTCGATCGACCGCCATCCACACCCCGATCCACCTCGTCGTTCTCGTTGACATCAACGACACCACCTGGGCCAACGCCCCGCTCGCGACCCGATCCCTGCAGGCCCTCGCCAACGCGACGGCCGTTCCGCTCACCGTGGCGACGTCGTACCACCCCCTTGGACAGGCTGCCTTCGCCACTACGAGCCACGCGACGGAGTGGCGTCATCTCTTTTCGGCACTTTTGAGCAGCCCCCTACACCAGGCGATTGTCACGACCCCCGCGGGAGCGGATTTCGGCGCGCTGGCCGCCAACAGCCTCAGCGGTGAAGTTGCAGCGCAGCTCCAGCTAAGCGGGGCACTCATCCGTCAAGTCAGTGGTCGGTATTCTGCGGGTGCTGTCTTTGCTGACGGTACGCCGTCGATAGCCGACGTCGACGCTCTCGCCCACGCTGGGGTCTCACATCTGGTGGTGCACGGCACCGCCCTGGCCCCCGATCCGTCGGGCACCTTGCTCTGGGGAGCCCCCGAGCTGTTGCTCTCGCACCCTCGGGTAAGTGAGCTCGCCATCGATGACCCTCTCTCGATCCTGGCGAACGACACCACAATCTCGCCAGCACTCCGCGCCACGCTGGTTCTCACGACCCTCTCGTTCCTTCACTATGACGCGCCGAACGCCGCTAGCCTCCGGACCGTCCTGCTCCAGCTCTCGCCGACGCAGTGCGGTGCTGGTTTCGTTCACGAACTCCTTCGCGGGTTGAAGTCGAACCCCTTCGTCACTCCCGAAAGTCTCGATCCGTCCTTTTCCGACAATCTCATCGGCTCGAATGCCCTGCCCTCCACCTGGCAGCTCGCCCCCACCTCCACCACCACTTGGAATCACAACGCCGTATCGTCACTCGCAACCCTCCTTTCGCAAATGCACGCCTTCGAACAAGGAATTGCCAACACCGGTGTCGTTACGGCCCTCACGAGCATGGTGTTTGATACGGAGCGCTCGGGAACGAGTCAGCAACGTCAAGTCGCCCTCGACGCAGCCCAGTCGGGCCTGAACCGGGAGCTCTCCAACTTCCATATCGACAACTCGAGCATTACGCTGACCGGCCAAGGTACCGCTCTGCCCATCACCATCGTGAGCCGGGCCCACTACCCCGTGACGGTGGTTGTTCATATGCGCAACCCCTCACTCGTCTTCACGAAGGGGTCGACTTTCCCAGTCACACTGAGTGCACCGACCACCGTGGTCCGCGTCCCCCTGCGTCACGCCTACGGCTCGGATGTGACCCTGCAGATATCGCTCACGACCCCGAACGGTGTTGTGACGCTCGACCACACCGCCGTGCAGGTACGTATCGCGGGAACCTCCTTCGTCGGGTACCTCCTCTCCTTCGGCGCCCTCTTGGTGATCGCGGTGTGGTGGTGGCGGTCGTATCGACGCACCAGCAAAGGCCGGCGCGCCAAGTGAGTAGCCCTCGCGGTACCGGTCGGCGCATGCTCGCCATGGCCGGCGGCACGGCCGTCTCGCGCGGAACGGGCCTCTTGCGCGTCCTCGTTCTCGCGTGGGTCCTCGGCTTTTCGCCCCTCGCTGACGCCTTCAACCTGGCCAACACCGTGCCGAACATGCTCTTCGACCTCGTGTTGGGTGGCGTACTCAGCGCCACGTTTATTCCCGTCTTCGTCGAACAACTCGCCCTGCAGGGCGAGCGCCGGGCGTGGCGCTCGATTTCGACTGTTCTCTCGGTCTCGCTACTGGTCTTGGGCGTAGCGTGCGTCGTGACTTTTGTCGCGGCCCCGTGGATCATCGACGGCTTTACGGCACTCCAGCAATCACCGAGTCACCACGTCACGCCGGCCATCGTGACGCAGCGCCACGTCGCCACGTCATTTCTGCGCTGGTTCGTTCCGCAAATCTTCTTTTATGGGGTAATCGGCCTCGCGTCAGCCCTCCTCAACATTCGCCACCGATTCGCGGCGGGCGCGTGGGCCCCCGTGGCGAACAACATCGTCTGTATTGCCGTGCTGCTCTGGTTCCACCTCGTCGACCCCTCACCCACGGTGGCCTCCATTGGTCAGCATGGCCACTTATTGTGGTTGGGACTCGGCACCTCCCTCGGCGTGGCCATTCAATTTCTGTGCATGGTGCCGGCCATGGACCGAAACGACCTCTTCCGCTTGCGCCTGCGTTTCGACTTCGCCGATCCCGCCCTCAAGGCAATTGCCCGATTGGGTAGCTGGACGCTGGCGGTCGTCCTTACGAACCAGGTGTCGCTCTACGTCGTACTGGCCTTCGCGTTTTCGTCAGGTGGCAATGGACCGGTGAGTGCCTACACCTACGGGTGGTCCTTCATGCAGATGCCCTACGCCGTCGTCGTGGTCTCCGTGCTCGGCGTACTGACCCCCCAGCTCGCGTCACTCGCCACCGCCAACGACGCCGCGGGTTTCACGAAGCGACTCGGTCAAGGGCTACGGCAGTCACTGGTCATCATCATGCCGTGTGCCGCGGTGCTCATCGTGCTGTCCCAGCCAGTCGTTGGGGTACTACTCAATCACGGCCGACTGAACTCCTCACTGCTGGCGGGCAGCGTGGTAGCCGTACTGGCGGCGGGACTACCTGGATTCACGGTATTTCAACTCTGCATTCGGGGATTGCAGGCCATGCAGCGCGCTCGTGACGTTTTCTTCCTCTACGCACTCGAGAACGGGCTCACCATTGCGCTGTGCTTCGCGCTCGGGCGCCACTCCATCACGGGACTCACCGGGGCAGTCTCACTCGCGTACACCCTCAGTGCGGCGGTGGCCCTCGCCGCGTTACACGTGCAACACGTACCACTCTCGAGCACGTTACTGAGTCGACCCATTCGGCGCAGTGCCATTGCCTCGCTCGCCATGGCGGTCGTCATGGCCGCCGGGTACGCCACGACCACGTGGAGCAGTGGGCTGCTACTGCTCGTGCGCATGGGCCTCGCAGTAGTGAGTGGTGCCCTCACCTACGGGCTAGTTCTCTACATTGGCGAGCGCGGCGACGCACTTCGTCGTAACGTATAACCCTTAACGGGGGAGAACCATGGGAACGATTGCAATTGTGTGCGACAGCGGGTGTGACGTCCCCACCGAACTGTGTGAGCAGTTGGGCATCGAAATCGTGCCACTCTCCATCCGCTTTGGCGCCGAGGAGTTCACCGATCGCCTCACCATCACCACTGAGGAATTCTGGCGCCGTTGCGCCACTAGTCGGACCCTTCCCGAGACCTCAGCCCCCTCACCGGGTAGTTATGTCGAGGCCTTCACTCGTGCCGTAGCGAACGGCGCCACCGGCATTGTCGTTCTCTGCCTTTCTTCTGAACTCTCGGCCAGTTTTCAATCGGCCACGGTTGCTGCCGGCATGGTGTCGGAGGTCCCGATTGAGGTCATTGACACGCGGGCGGTGTCCATGGCGCAAGGACTTCTCGCCATCGACGCCGCTGAAGCGGCGCGTGACGGGGCGGCCATGGACGACGTGGTGGCCCGCGTACGTGCCGCAATCCCCAAAATGGGCGTCTGCGCCATGCTCGACACGCTCGATCACCTCATCAAGGGTGGGCGTATCGGTGGCGCCAAGGCCCTCATTGGTCAAGTTCTCTCCATCAAGCCCGTCCTGCGACTTACGAATGGGCGCGTTGACGAAGCGGGTCGCGAACGAACCGCCACAAAAGCGTTGCGCCGCGTCTTCGCCGAAGCCAGCGCCCGTATGCCACTGTCTCGCCTCGCGGTGTTTCACGCTTCGTCACCACACCTCGACACCCTCACTGCCCTCGTGGCAACACTCGATCTGCCACACCCGCTGATCATCGCTGACATTGGTCCCACCATTGGCACCCACGGCGGTCCCGGGGCCATTGGACTGGCGTGGCTCGAGGCGTAGCGCTGTCAACACGGGTAAGTTAGGGTCGTGGACCACGACGACACCTCCCGCGATCCGGTTGACGCTCTGCTGAGCGGGCTCGATATGGTTCTCGACCTCGTGCACGACCGCGTCGTACGTCCGCTGTTGCTCGCTACCCGCTACCTCGCATTCGGCTTCGTCCTCTTCACCTTGGCGACCGTGGCCATTGTCGCGGGGCTCCTCGGCCTCATCCGCTTTGGCAATGTCTTCATCTTCCAGGGTCTCGTGTGGCTCAACTACCTCGTTGTCGGCGCACTGAGTACCATCATCGGACTAGTAATTTGGCGACGTCGCCGCGCTCCAACGGTTAGGAAACCATGACCCACACTCGCGTACTCATCATTGGTTCAGGTCCAGCGGGCCTCACTGCCGCTATCTACACGGCTCGCGCCCAGTTGCTCCCCGTGGTCATTGAGGGTGAGCCCTCGTCAACGACTGATCAGCCCGGCGGACAGCTCATGCTGACCACCGAGATTGAAAACTTCCCCGGTTTCCCCGAGGCCATCACTGGACCCGAGCTGATGACCCGTATGCGGGCACAGGCCCAGCGATTTGGTGCCGATTTGCGCACCACCAAAGTGACCAGGATTGACGCTTCCGTGCGTCCATTCCGTGCGTGGCTTACCGAAGACGACGATGAGCCATCGATTACCGCCGACGCCGTCATTGTCGCCACGGGCGCTCGCTCGCTCATGATGGGCGTCCCGGGTGAAGAGCGTCTCTTGAGCCACGGTCTGTCGACGTGCGCCACTTGTGACGGCTTCTTCTTCCGCGGCCAGGACATTGCCGTCGTTGGTGGTGGTGACTCCGCCATGGAAGAGGCATTGTTCTTGACCCGCTTCGCCTCGAGCGTCACCGTTGTCCACCGTCGTGACACACTCCGCGCCTCGAAGATCATGCAGGAGCGAGCTTTCGCCAACGAGAAGATCCGTTTCGTATGGAACGCTCAAGCCACCGAGGTGCTCGGTGAGGACCGCGTCTCCGGCCTCGCCCTTCGCGACACCGTGACGGGTGAAGAGAGCGTCTTGGCCGTCACGGGTATCTTCGTCGCTATTGGCCACGTGCCCAACACCACCGTCGTCAGTGATGTCGTCGAGGTGCTCGACGGTGGCTACGTCCGCACTGGGCCTGGTTCCTACACGTCTATTGACGGCATCTTTGCCGCCGGTGACGTGCAAGACCACGTCTATCGCCAGGCCATCACCTCCGCCGGCTCCGGATGCGTGGCGGCCATTGATGCCGAGCGCTGGTTAGAGGCGCAAGGCCTCTAGGCCGACTCGCTACAGTGGAGGTGCGCTATTAACGGCACCATTGGAGGTCACCATGAGCGACAACATCACGATTCTTTCTGACGCAACGTTCGACGAGGTCATCGGTTCGTCCGACAAGCCCGTCCTGGTCGACTTCTGGGCCGAGTGGTGTGGTCCTTGCAAGATGATTGCCCCGATCTTGGAAGAACTCGCCGTTGAGCAGGCCGGTTCCTTCGCTATTGCCAAGCTTGACGTGGACGAGAACGTGGCCACCGCCACCAAATTCTCCGTCATGAGCATCCCCACCTTGTTGCTGTTCAAGAACGGTGAGGTCGTTGCTCGTCTCGTGGGTGCCAAGCCCAAGGGCGCCCTTTTGCAAGAAATCACCGCCAACCTTTAACGACGCTGTCGACGCCCCTCTTTCAGCTCGGTGACTCGGGACCTCGGGTCCGCGATCTTCACGAACGTTTGCGGCTTCTCGGGTTTAGTGGCGTCCGGGACGTTGACGTCGTTAGTGACACGACCCTAAGCCTCGTTGAAGCGTTTCAGCGCTCCCGCGGCTTGATTATTTCCGGCGCCGTCGACACCATCACGTGGCTACGCCTCGAGGAGGCTGGCTGGCGTCTGGGTGATCGGCTGTTATACCTGACCAGACCTTATTTACGAGGTGACGACGTCGCCGCCCTTCAGGTGCGACTATCGCAACTCGGATTTGACCCCGGCCGCATCGATGGGGTTTTTGGGCCACTGCTTCATGACGCGGTGCTCGAATTTCAAACCAACTGCGGCATTAACGCTGACGGTACTCTGACGCGACGGACTCTTCTGGAGCTGCTCCGGGTCACGCCGACAGTGGGTGAGCGTACGCTCGTGACGGAACTTCGCGATAGCGCAACCAAGGAAGTCAAGGATGGTCCCATCGTGGTCTGGGGGGAGGGACCGCTGCACGACGCGATTGTCTCGCAGCTTCCCACTTCACTCGTTGAGCGGCCACCAGTAGAGGCGACTATTGAACTCGTGGCTGCCATGGCGAACACCCAGGGTGCCGCTGGTGTTCTTGTCATTCTTCCCACGAGCACAGTCGACGGGCTCGAACTTCATTATTGGGCGAGCTACCGCTCACACTCTCGTCAAGGTGAGCGCCTCGCCAGCTTGGTAGCCGCCTCCCTCACCGCACTCGAGGACGCCCCCCGTCTTTCGGTCGCGGGTATGTCACTGCCAATACTTCGTGAAACCAAAATGACGACGCTGCACGTCACACACGGATCACTGGAGAATGCCGATCACGAGTCATACGCCCGGGCCATCGCCCGCACAGTGAGCGAATTTTTCCACAATTGAGTGAAGTTCTGAACAAGAACCATAGTCTCTACAGCCCAGTAAACATACGGGTTTTAGAACTCTAAAGTGAAACTACACACAACTTTATCCACAGGTTGGGGAAAACTTTAAGGATAGGGTTAGGTTTAAGGTTGAGACTTTGGCGACGTGTACCGTCATCAAAACGAATCCGCCGCAGTCTTACTGTCCCCTCACCAGCCCACTTCACCTCGCGCAGCAAGTACTCGTTACTTGTTTTGGCTGATGGCGATGTAAATTCGCTCGAGGTCATCGAGGTCGGCGAAGTCAACGATGATGCGCCCGTTACGACCCTTTAGGTCCACGTGCACGCGCGTGTTCAAATAGTCCTCGAGTAACTGCTCAAGCTCCGCCACGCTCGCGTCTGGCACTGGGCGAAGTCGGGGCTTCCCTGGCATCTCGGGTGGCGTCGTGCCGGTGGGCTCGAGTGGTCGTGGCTCCATAAACACCTTGACGGCGTCTTCAGCGGTGCGTACCGACATCTCGTTAGCGATGATGCGCTGCACCATTTCAGCCTGCGCGGTGGGATCAGTAATGACCAGCAGACTACGGGCGTGACCGGCTGAAATCTGGGAGTTTGCCAGAGCTGACTGCGCCGCCTCACCAAGCTGGAGCAGTCGCAGTGTGTTGGTGATACTGGTACGGGCCTTACCAACTCGTTGCGCAACTTGTTCGTGGGTCAGGTTGAACTCGTCGATGAGCTGTTGGTAGGCGGCAGCCTCTTCAAGTGGGTGGAGATCGACGCGGTGTAGGTTCTCAACGACAGCCTGCTCCAGTGAGAGTCGGTCGTTGACTGCATCCTGCACCAGTACCGGTACTGAGGTCAGACCCGCGATCGTGGCAGCTCGCCAGCGGCGCTCACCAGCAATCAGTTCGTAGGAGCCCTCAATCGTTTCGTGAGGACGAACAATGATTGGCTGCAAGACGCCCAGTTCAGCGATGGAGGAGGCCAATGCCTGCAGGCTCTCATCATTGAACGACTTACGTGGTTGAAACTGATTCGGGGTAATGAGTGTGATGGCTACCTGACGGAGAGGTCCGGTGCTGACCGCTTCATCGTCGGTATCACTCGCTCCACCGTCGGGGATAAGTGCACCAAGGCCCTTGCCAAGTCCTGACTTTCTAACCATTCATAATCTCCTCTGCTAGTGCCCGGTAGGCCTTCGCGCCACGTGAAGTGGGGTCGAAGGTGGTAATTGGCTGACCATGCGATGGTGCTTCAGCCAATCGAACCGTCCGGGGGATCTTGGTGCGGCACAGTTCTTCTGGAAAGTACCGACGAACTTCAATGGCCACGTCCTGGGCCAAGGTGTTGCGCGAATCGTACATCGTGAGAACCACCTTTGAAATACGAAGGGTGGGGTTGAGGTTTCGACGGACCAGTTCAATGATGTTGCGCAGCTGCGTCAAGCCCTCGAGGGCGTAGAACTCTGTCTGCACCGGCACCATAATGTCGGTTGCCGCGGCGAAGGCATTGATCGTTATTAACCCCAGTGATGGTGGGCAGTCGATGAAGACGTAGTCGAAGTCACCTTCAACCGAATCGAGCGCCCTCTTCAGTCGTAGTTCACGAGAGATCACGGTGGTGAGCTCTTGCTCAACACCCGCGAGGTCAATGGTCGCTGGAGCAACGAAGAGATTCGAGAATCCCGTGGGCTCAATAATGTCGACCATTGGTACATCGTTCAGGAGTACGTCGTAGACAGACCGCTCGAAACGACGCCCGTCGACACCAAGTCCCGTGGTGGCGTTGCCTTGCGGGTCAAGGTCAACGATGAGAACACGCTTTCCTGCCTCCGCCAAAGCGGCGCCAAGGGAGGTTGTTGTCGTTGTTTTACCAACGCCGCCCTTTTGGTTAGCGACGGCGAAAATTCTCATTCCGTTGGCGTCTGCCATGTGCCTCTTCCCGACTTGCGAATTTCCGACACTGCGTCGAACCCCTGCTATTCAACTCGGTTTTTAGCGATTCGTCAAGTACTGATGTTTCACGTGAAACAATCTCCGGTGTTGCGAAGGAGTATCACCTTGTGGTTTTGGTTGTTTCACGTGAAACATCCACCAGAGTTATCTCTGGAGCAAGCATCGATTGTTTCACGTGAAACACGTCTGAGCCATGTCAGGCCTACTTTGCTTAGTGGTCATTGGTTTTGCGGTGTACTAGTACAGGTCCATACGGATTCGTGACAATCCACCTGGGGTCACCACAATCGTCGCTTTTCCGAGAGGACCTCTTCATCTATACATGCCACCAATTGTCAATTTGAAATGTTTCACGTGGAACATTCCTACAGCTGCGCGTCAGAATCAGTATGTTTCACGTGAAACAACAAGAGGATTATCACTGGATGATCACGACCAGCTTTCCACCACTGTGACGTCGGATCGGCCAATCTAGTCCGTGGTAATGGAACTATCCCAAACGAGCCCGTCCGTTTGTGCAACAATCATCCAGCGAGGACATTCACCCCAGAGATTGACACCGGTGAGGGTCTGCGATTCCTTTGGCCCCCTCTGTAGGGCGTCCTGATTGAGCCAGAGTGCACACCGCGAAGCTCTGCTATCGGCGAGGCGACGGCTTCGTTATTCTTTCGGTACCGGAACACCGCCCCGCCCTGCACCACCCCAAAGATCAAGGAAGCTCCTGCCACCGCGTCATGGTCGTGGGTTATAGGCAGGTCTACCTACAGCAGGGCTCCCTCGGAAAGGTTCAACCCCTTGTGTGGTGACCACTTCCTTCGGCCTGAGCGGATCACCGCCCGCCGATAGTCGCACTGGGTGGATTGACAACATTGCCTAACCAATCCCGCCGCCGACCACTGGCAGCAACTCCGACTCAACTCTCTATTGAATCGTGGGGGTGGCACCGATTGAAGGGCAGCAACTTCTCACCATTGTCTCGAGAGTTGGCACCTCTAG
>DAIPLC010000019.1:0-15354 GCA_036769405.1 Acidimicrobiales bacterium | reverse complement strand
CACCTTGTTGATGGTGTCAACGGGCGCCCACATCGGCACACTGCCCGTTCCCGACACCGACTTCTGGTGGCGCGGCTTCGGCGGCCTCACCTATGCCGAGTCGCACACGTGTTTCTACGCAGGTATCGGGCTCCTCACCCTGGCTTGGTGGGCGCTGCGACCCGGAGAAACTCCCACACCGCTCCGTCGATTGGTAACCACGTGGAGTCTCTGGTCCGCTCCGCTGTGGCTTGGCGTTCCCCTCGCCAGTCGCGACGTCTATAGCTACGTCGCCGTAGGACGCTTGGCTGAGCACGGTTCGAATCCCTACGTGACGTCGGCCTTTGTCGGACTCAGTGGCGACGCTCTAGCGTCGGTCGCCTTCATCTGGCGGGGCACGATCACGCCGTACGGCCCCTTTTTCGTCGGCCTCTGTCACCTGGCCACCGCACTCACCGGCGCGAGCGAAGGCGCCGTCGTCCTCAACGTTCGGGCCATTGAACTCATCGGCGTGCTGTTGCTGGCGCTCGGTTTCTCCCTCCTCGCTCGCTCAACCTCGCTACGTACCGACTGGGCGTGGTGGCTGGCCTTGCTCGGACCAGCCCCCATGGTGGCCTACGCTTCCTCAGGTCACAACGATGCCCTCATGCTGGGCCTCCTGGTGTGCGGTTGTGCCTTCGTACAGCGCCGTCGCCTCCTGATCGGTACGGCCCTCTTTGCTCTCGCCGCCTGCGTCAAGTTGAGCGCCATGTTGGCCATTGTGGCGCTCGGGTGGATGGTGGTACGCCGTCGTGACAATCGGATGGTGCGCGATCTCGCCGCCATCGGTGTCGTCGTAGTGGCCACGGTGGCTGCCGTCACGTGGGTTGTTGGTGACGGTCTCGGCTGGCTATCGTGGCGCGCCCTGCACATCCCAGTGTTGATCCACACCGAAATAACCCCAGTCACCAACGTCGCGCACCTCCTGCGGCAACTTCTCGCGTGGTGCGGTCTGCCACTCGAGTTCTACCGAGTACTTCGCATCGTCAACGACCTCGCGCTACTCATTGAGATTGTGGTGCTCCTCTGGTTAACCCGAGGCGTGAACGCGACGAACTGGCGCACCCGCCTCGGTCTCGCACTGCTCGTCGTGGTCTTTCTCGGCCCCACGGTGTGGCCGTGGTACTTCCTCTGGGGCATCTCGGTGCTCGCGACGACGACGGCTGTTCGCCGCACCACGTTTGCCGTCCTCTGCGCTGTCACCGCAGTCTTGGTTGGACCCGGTGGCACCATGATGATTGGTGGCAATGGCTTTTTGGTGACGGCACCGCTGCTGCTCTGGGGACTTTGGCACCTCGTTGCCCACGGCCACATTGCGGACTGCCTCAACTGGCGAGATGACGACTAAATTTCGAGCTCCGTGGGCCGTTCCTGGGCTCGTCACCTACGGCGTCGTTCGCCTTGTCACACTGGCCTTCATCGTCATCCGCGCCCACCTCGACCACCTCTCTCTCGCGTCCCAGCTGGGTCGTTGGGACGGACGATGGTTCATGCTGGCAGCCCGAGGGCTACCGAGTCATTTGCCCATCGTCGGCGGTCACGTAGCGCAGAACCCCATCGCTTTTTTTCCACTCTTTAGCCTTGTCCTTCGCGCCGTTCACTTCGGACTCCACATTCCTGTCCTCGTGGCCGGGACGATCGTTACGACGTTGAGCGGTGCGCTGGCCCTGTGGTGCATCGCACTGCTTGCCTTTGATGTCAAGGGAGAGGAGGTGGCTCGTCGCACCGGCATGCTCGTCGCCCTAGCGCCCGGTGCATTCATTTTCTCCCTGATCTACGCCGATGGATTCTTTCTCTCGTTCTCCGCGCTCGCGCTGCTGTACCTGCGCCGACGCAGGTGGGTCCTCGCCACACTCCTCACTGTTCTCGCTACCGCGACGTCTCCACTCGGGCTCTGCCTCAGCGTGCCCGCCGCGTGTGCGGCGTGGCGTCAATGGCGTCAAGGCGCCGCACCGATGGCCCTTGGTGTGCTTCTCGCGCCACCGGCCACCTTCGTGAGTTACATGCTCTACCTCTGGGTGCACACCGGACAGCTACAGGCGTGGTTCCTCACTGAACGGCAAGGGTGGCACAGTTACTTCTCCGTGCGCTTCAGTGCTCACGTGTTGTGGGTCTTTGCGGCGAACCCCGCCGCGCCCACGTTGACGCAACACCTGCTCGCGTGGGGCACCATCACGGGCATCGGTCTCTGCGTCGTGCTTCTCCGCAGCGGTCTGCCCGAGGAACTCGTCACCTACGGACTTGCGAGCACGCTCCTGAGTGCTTGTTCGGCACCCATCGGACTTCGCCCTCGGTTCCTCCTGTGCGCTTACCCCTTGCTCATTGGCCTCAGTGTGAGACTCCCGTCGCGATGGTGGCGACCCACGTGGGTCGTCTCGGCGGCGCTGCTGGTGCTGATGACTGTCGAAGAGATGATCTCTTCGGCTATTTTTCCCTAATCTGCTCGAGCACCCACCACCTGCCAAAACCCCTACTCAGACTGCATAAAACATCACTTTCTGCGTTCGAAATAGCACTCAATAGCGAGTTAGGGCGCCATTTGGGTCGGTATACTGGCTATCCCGGTACGCATAGGAATTCTATTTATCCTGATAATGGGCATTATTACGAAGTTGCTACGAAAGAAAAAACCTTTTTCGTCCAAAAATGATGGTTTTGGCACTAAAGTGTCAAAAGTGGCATTACCTGCCCAGCAGTTGTCCCGCAGTGAAGCGGATCAATGACAACCGAACCAGTGCGCCCCCACGACGGGTCGACACCCAACATGCGAAGTGCACATGACGAGTTCAATCGAATCGTCTATGTGGCACGGGCGTGGGCGCACGACGAGGAGATTAGACATGCGACGTTTGTTGCTGGCATTGCTGTTGCCGTTAGGCACGGTCATTTTGCCCGATGGTGTTTCTGCTGAGACATCCCCACTTCATGATGCCGTGCGGCTCCCCCACATCGCGGCCGTATCGCCCCAGGCACGATTGGCGCGCGAGGCGCACGTGACACTCGTACGGATGGCCCACCGCCTGCACGTAACGCCAACGGCGCTGCGTCAACAGTGGCAGCACGTCGCGCAGTGCGAAGTAGCCGGAAATTGGCACATGCGCGGACCGATCTATAGCGGTATCGGCTTCCTCAATTCCACCTGGGCCGGCTACGGCGGTAAGCACTTTGCCCGCATAGCTGGCGAGGCCACGATTGAGGAACAGATTCTGGTCGGTATGCACGTGACCGGCGGCTGGGTCCCCGATCAGTACGGCTGCAATCCAACCGGCTGGTAACCCTACGTTTTCAACGTTTTACCCGCTCGCAACGGGCCAATGATGGTTGGTATCGCTTCACATAGGCGCCTTTAACCCTCGCCAGCCTGTGATTTTGATGTTTTCTCACCTAACATTCGTTTGCTGTCGACCACGAGGTCTGGATAGCCATTCCCCTATGAGACGAGAGGACGCGAGATGAGTACCGCCAAACGGCCCACGACCAAAGCGCCCACCGCTACGAAGACCGTAGCGGCCACCAAGAAGGCCAGCGCCGCCCGATCAAAGCCCACCGTGGCCGCGAGCAAGGCTGCGTCGGTCACCACGAAGGCCACCGCCGCCAAGCAGGTCGCCGCCGCCGCGAAGACGCCGGTCGCCAAGGCCACGCCCGCGAAGAAGGCGCCCGCCAAGAAGACCCCCGTGGCTTCCAGTGAGTCGGTCCAGCTACTCGACTTTTATCGCGAAATGCTCTTCATCCGTCGGTTCGAAGAGCGCGCCGCTCGTGCCTACACCCAGGCGCTGATTGGTGGCTACTGCCACCTCAACCTCGGTGAGGAAGCAGCCGTCGTCGGTCTGATGTCGGCCCTGCGCCCCACCGACTACCTCTTCACCAACTACCGCGAGCACGGCTACGCCATTGCTCGCAACATCGACCCCAACGCCATCATGGCCGAACTCTACGGTCGCGTCGACGGGGTGTCGAAGGGCTGGGGTGGCTCGATGCACATGTTTGACATGGAGCACCGCCTCCTCGGTGGCTACGGTATCGTGGGTGGCCAGCTCCCCCTCGCCACCGGTGCGGCCCTCGCAATTGACTACCGCGGTGGCGACGACGTCGTCATGTGCACGATGGGTGAAGGCACCTCAAACATTGGTGCCTTCCACGAATCGCTCAACATCGCCCAACTGTGGAAGCTGCCGGTGGTCTTCGTGGTCATCAACAACTTCCTCGGCATGGGCACCAAGGTCGAACTCTCGTCGGCCGAGCCCGAGATCTACCGCCGTGGTTCGGCCTACCGCATGCCCTCGGCCCGTGTTGACGGCGCCGACCCCATCGAGGTCGCCAAGGCGGCTCGCCTGGCCGTCGAGACGGCTCGCGCCGGGCAGCCCTACCTGCTCGAGGTGACCTGCCACCGTCTGCGCGGTCACTCAGTGGTCGACCCCGCGAAGTACCGTACGCCCGCCGAGGTTGAGGAACTCAAGCTGCACGACCCCGTGCACAACCTCGCCGAACGACTGCTCGAGCTCGGCCTCGCCGACGCTGACACGTTGGCCGCGCTGGACGAGGCCATGCTGGCCCGCGTCGAGGAGATTGCCGCCTTCGCCGAGGCCAGTGCCCACCCCGACGTGAACACCCTGTTCGACTACACCTACGCCACCCCGGTGCCGAACGACTCGCGTCGTCTGCCCGGCCAGTCCCTCTTTGATGAAAACGGAGTCGCCCGATGACCTTGATGTCCTATCGCCAGGCCCTGCACGACACCCTCCGCTCAGAAATGCTGCGTGACGAAAACGTCATGCTCATGGGCGAAGAGATTGGTGTCTTCGAGGGTTCCTACAAGATCACCGCCGGTCTGTTGGCCGAGTTCGGCGAGAAGCGCGTCCGCGACACGCCCATTGCCGAAGAGGGCTTCACCGGTGCCGCGATCGGTGCCGCCATGCTGGGCCTGCGCCCCGTGGTCGAGCTCATGACTATTAACTTCTCGTTGATCGCCATTGACCAGATCGTCAACCACGCCGCCAAGATCTACGGCATGTTCGGTGGTCAGGCCAAGGTTCCCATGGTCATTCGCACCCCCGGTGGTGGTGGCCAGCAGCTCGGTGCCACGCACTCACAGAACATTGAGCTCTACTACGCCTTCGTGCCGGGCCTCAAGGTCGTCGCTCCGTCGACCCCGGCCGACGCCAAGGCGTTGATGCTCGCCGCCATTCGTGACGACGACCCCGTCTTGTTCCTCGAGAACCTCGCCCTCTACAACACCAAGGGTGAAGTACCCGACCACGACGAGCCCGCCATCATTGGTAAGGCGAAGGTCACGCGTGAAGGATCGCACCTGACCCTGATTGGTTACTCCCGCATGGCCTACGTGGCCAAGAAGATCGCCGACCAGTTGGCCGACTCCGACCACCTCGACATCGAAGTCGTGGACCTGTGTTCGCTGCGCCCCCTCGACCGCGAGACCATCATCAACTCGGTCAAGAAGACCAATTGCGCCGTAGTCGTCGAAGACGACTGGCTGACCTACGGCATCGGTGCCGAAGTAGCGGCCACCATCTCCGACGGGGCCTTCGACTACCTCGACGCTCCCGTACGTCGCGTGGCCATGGCGGAGGTTCCCATGCCCTACGCCAAGTCGCTCGAAACGGCCGCTCTGCCGAGTGAAGACGACATCATCAAAGCCATTTACCAAACCCTTGACGCTATTGGTCACCGCCGTTCAAAGACAGGTCCCCATGATTGATATCACGATGCCCCGCCTCTCCGACACCATGGAGGAAGGCACCATTGCCGCTTGGCACAAGCAGGTTGGCGACCAGGTCAAGGTCGGCGACATCCTCTGCGAGATTGAGTCGGACAAGGCCACGATGGAGTACGAGGCCTACGAGGCCGGCACCCTGACGGCCATCCTGGTCCCCAACGGCGGACTGGTGGCTATTGGTACCCCTATCGCTCAGCTCGACAACGGGAAGGGTGGTGCCGTCGCACCAGCCGCTCCCGCACCTGTCGCCGTCGAGGCGCCCGCAGCTGCGGTGGTCGCCGTCGCACCAGCCGCTCCCGCACCCAGTGACCTTGAGGACCGGACCGGCATTATTGCCTCTCCCCTCGTTCGTCGCTTGGCTCGCGAGCAGGAGCTCGACCTTCGTGACGTTCGTGGCTCGGGGCCCGGTGGCCGCATTGTGCGCGCCGACCTCGGTCAGGCCAGCCCCGTTCACGTGACCGAGGCTCCCCGTGGCGCCGCGATGCCCATGGCGTCGGGTCCCCTCGTCGACCAAAAGCGTGGCTCGAAGGAAATTCCCTTCACCCCCGTGCGTCGCGTCATTGCTCGTCGACTCGGCGAGAGCGCTAGCTCCATCCCCCACTTCTACGTCACCGCCGCGGCCGACGTCGAGGCGCTGGTCCAGTTGCGCGGTCAACTCAATGAGCAGCTCGCGGCCCTGGGTCGTGCCAAGGTCTCGATCAACGACTTGATGATTCGCGCCTGCGCCCTGGCCTTGCGTGAGCACCCGCTCATCAACGCTTCGTACGTTGGTGACAATGCGCCGTCAATGCTCATCCACGACCGCGTCAACATCGGTGTCGCCGTCGCGTCGAACAACGGCCTCGTAGTTCCCGTCATTGTCGACGCCGACGTGAAGACCGTCTCCGAGCTCGGCGCCGAGTCGCGCGACCTCGTGTCGCAGGCCTCGACCAAGGGCCTCTCAATTGACCAGATGAGCGGCGGTACGTTCACCATCTCGAACCTCGGGATGTTCGGTGTCGAAGAGTTCACCGCCATCATCAACCCACCAGAGGGTGCCATTTTGGCCGTCGGCGGGACCAAGAAGGAAGCCGTCGTCGTTGGCGACGAAGTCGTTGTCCACCACCGTATGAGGTTCACGCTGTCGGCCGACCACCGCATCATTGACGGTGCGCTGGCCGCCCAGTTCCTGCAGACGCTGACGCGCCTGCTCGAAAACCCGCTGTCGCTGATTATCTGAGTTGACCAAACAAAATGGCCCCCGCGATAGCGGGGGCCATTTTGTTTGTGGGTAGTTTTCGTTTATGTATCACCAAGAATCACTGGTTTTTGGGAGATGATCGATGACGTTTCATTTTGAGCGGTGACCCACTTCATTGTGTCTTGACACATCATGCCAACGCACTGAATAAGCAACTCGTGCTGATGCGCCATGTCTCTTGAAAATATTGGCTCATGATGCGCTATCCGATTTCGAAGGAAGCTCATTTGGTCAACAATGGAGTACACATACTCTCGGCGAGGCGGCGGTTGACCATTAGCGAGAAACGCAGGACGTAGTATCGGCCAAAGGTGCGCTTGGTATCGCTTGGACAATAGGCTTTTCCAGAAGCCAAACGTCAACTGCGCGATGACATCGTTCTGGGTTGCCAAGGAGCGACCGCGTCGGAGAGCTTGGCTTTGGGCGCGCTCGACTTGCGCGGCACCCTCACTTCCAAAGTGAACCTGTTGGTACCAAGGTTGGTCGCTGTCTTCACGATGATATGTGCTTCTCAATTGTCGATCAATAGTGTTCCGGAGCGCGACTTCAAGCGTACTCACGTCCATGAAGAATGCTGCTGAAACCCGAAGATTCCATGAATACAATCGCAACGCACCCTCAAGGTCTCCGGCACAGGCCAAAAGATAGGGGGAAAGCCGGGGTAACGAAAGTTGCCCCGCTACTGCAATTAATGACTCCATTGACCAAGCTCACCCTCCTGCTAAATTGGGAGATGAGAGCCCTGGAACGATCCCTGCCGAATGGCACATCGCCAGGGCATCGTCCTTTCTCGAGTAAGTCGCTCTCAGACGGCTCGCCCCTCAATCCCGCAGTGACATCATGCCGGCCTTCTGTGACGTGAGCACCTAACACCGCGGGAAGCGATTCAGCATGGAGTCACAAGATTTTGGGAAATTACAGGGTCAAGTTGCTCCGCGCATCACGAGCGCGCATCGCGAGCCGAAAGGGCGCGTCCGACAGCGGTGTGAAACCAAAGTACTGGTAGAAGGCGCGAGCGTCGGCATCAATGGCGTCAGCCACGATGACGCCCGCCTCCGCCTTCTCGAGAGCAACAATGCTTCGGGCAATCGCGTCGACGAGGAGACGACCACCGAGGCCCTTGCCCTGAAGGCGCTGATCGAGCGCCATGGAGGACAAAAAGAGTGCCGGTGCGGCAACGGCGCCACTGGAGGTGCCCCGTACCGTGCGGCTGTCACGACGGATCTCGTGGGGCACGAGGGTGTAGAACGCAATGACCCTGGCTTGGTCGGTCCAGACGAAGGTGCGAGCCTGATCAGCTTCGTCGAGGGCGAGAGCCGCGTGACGGAGCCACTCGTCAAAGATGGGCTTGCCACACGAGAACTTCTCGAGGTCGTGGGCCGCACTGAGACGCTCAGTTACCCACATCATTCCTCTTCTCGGAAATGGGGAGACCCTGCGCGACCGCGACGCTCTTAGCGGCGCGCTGCAGAGCGGCGAAGGGTGGCGTGGGGGCGTCAAGGCCACCGAGCAGCGACTTGAAGTTCTCGTCGCTCACCAGGGTGTGGTGCGACTCGGCAATGACGCGCTCCGCGGCAGCGGCGGCGGCGTCGACCATAAAGGTCGAGAGCGAGACGCCCGCGAGGGCAGCGGCGTAGATGAGGCGTTCGGCGCGGTCCTGAGGGATCTGCGCTTCAATCTTCTGTGACTTGATGGACATGAGTACAGTGTACGCAAAATTCCACCGTCCCGTCAACTAAAAGTGCGTCCCGACGCCATCCGTTTGTTGCAACGGCGCGTCAGCGCTTCTTGGCGGCGCGGCGCACGCGGACGCCGACCTCGACCACGACAGCCACGATGGTCAAGAGAATGCCCGTTGGAATCGTGACGAGCAAATACCAGCTGTACGTGGCGATGTAGGAACCAGTTTTTCCGTCCAACTTGGCGACGCCCATCATGATGAAGGGCAGTGCATTTAAGACGAGAGAAACAAGTAAAACGACGAGTGCGAAGCGCGATTTCATGCTCTAAGGCTATCGGCTGCACCTCGGCGACCACGGTCATGAGGTGCCGAAAAACGCACAACGCCCGCTCCAAGGAGCGGGCGTTGTGCGGTGGTATCGAAACCCTGTGGGAGCACCACTACCCCCACAGAGATCAGTGGCCTAGGGCGTGCAAGCACTGCCCCCAGCCAGGCAGTTCGACGGTGAGGCCGAACCAGCGACAATGAACGACACGGTGGTGAATTTGCCCGCGGCGATACTCGGTGCGTACTGCGGGGCCACAACCGTCACGGTGGTGACGCCACCGGCCACCGAGACCGAATAGGGCCCTCCCCAGAGATTCGACAGCGTCGTACCCGAAGGCAGCGTGAAGGAGAACGACCACGGCAGGTTGTCGCCGCCGATGACGTGGCTCGTCTTATTCTTCACGGTGTAGTAGCCCTGGTAGGCGCCGGGCCAACTGAAGGCCTTAGTGAAACCAATACTGAGCGCACTGCTGAGGGTCGCCGACTGCGGGGTGGTCGACTTGGCGCTCACGGCAGCGGCCGAGTTTCCGTTGGCGTTGATGGCCACCACACTGAAGGTGTAGGCGGTGTTGTCGGTCAAGCCAGTGAATGTGCAACTTGTGGCGGTGGCCGGCACGGGTGTGCAGGTGCCTCCCCCGTTGGATGCCGTCACCAAGTACCCCGTCAGTGGCGATCCGCCACCGGGCAGTGGTGCCAACCAGGACACGACGGCCGATTCGTGGCCGGCGACAGCGTGAACCCAGCGAGGTGCGTTCCGGACGGTGCTCGGGGTGGCCGCCGATGAGGCCGCCGACACGCTCGAGTACCCCGCCGAGGAGATGGTCTTGACGGTAAAGGTGTAGGTGGTCCCGTTAGTCAGGTCAGCAAAGACGCACGAGGTCGTGGTGACCCAGCAGGTCTGCCCACCGGGCGCGGCCGTGACCTTGTAGCCCTTCAAGGAAGATCCACCGAGCGACACTGGTGCAGTCCAAGAAACAGTCACGTGCTGGCTCGACGTGGCCGAGGCCGTCACGGCCGTGGCAACATCAGGAGCGCCGAACGGCGTAACCGCCATTGACGCCGGTGACGCGGCACCAGTCAATGGCACGGCAGCGGCTGAGCCGGCCGAATTAGGGCTACCGACGTTCGTAGCGGCGACGCGGAACGTGTAGGTGGTGCCGTTGGTGAGGCCAGTTACGGTGCAGCTCAGGTTCAGCGTTTTGACACATGCGCCGGGCAACGTGGCATTGGAGGTAACGGTGTACCCCGCCAATGCCGCTCCCCCGAGGTCGGACGGTGCAGTCCAGTGCAGGGTGGCGGTGGTGCCGGAGAGGCTCACCGAAGGCGCATTCATGGTCGAGGGCGTACCGACGGGAGTGACCGCGTTACTGACGGCGGAGACAGAGCTCGAGACGCCATTGGCGTCGACGGCACGGACAACAAAACTGTACGACGTACCATTCGTCAGGCCCGTCATCGTGCAGTAGTGGGTCGTGGTCGTGCAGGTCTGCCACGAGTTGACCGTCGAAACAATGTAGGAAGCGGCACCGGCGCCAACCGAGCCGGGAACTGTCCACTTGATGATGGCGGAGCCGTCACCCTGCGTCACGCCGCCTAGCACCACCGCGTCAGGTGAGGAACTGCAGGCGACGCCACCCATCGAACAGTTGCTAATGGCCCCGGTGCCGTTGGTCGTGAAGGAGACCGTCACCGACCCGTTGGCGGGAATGATGGCGTCGCTGTTGAGACCAGTGACCGTGACGACCTGATCAGTCGAGGGTGCTGGCGCTGGCGCCACGGCGTACGAGGCGCCGGAGAAGGAGGCGATGGTCGTACCGGCGGGAAGGGCGAAGGTGAGACTCCACGGTGCCGAGGGTGAACCAATGTTGGCGCCGGTGGGGTTCGAAATAGTGAGCGAGGCGTTGTAGCCGCCGTTCCACCAGTCCCGCTCGGCGTAGGTGACCGTACCGCTCGTGGCAGCGTCGACCACGGTGAAGCTGTAGGGCGTGCCATTGGTATTGGCGGCGTAGTTGGTTCCGGCGGTGACCTGAGGCACCAGGGTGCAGGTGCCGGTGGCGGCGTAGACGACGATGTCGGCGAGAGGGTCGACGTTACAGACCAGTGGTGTCGTTGAGGTGACGGAGGTTACGCCGTCACCGGTCGTCGAAACGACGGGATAGAACTGGTTGTCAATCGTGTCCTCGTTCCCCGTGAGGACGTTGGTCAGGACCGGTGTGCTCGAGGCCAGCTGGTTCACCGTGACGGTGCCGTTGACGTAGGCGAAGGTATAGAGCGTTGAAGTGCCGCCACTACAGATCGAGGGATAACTTCCCGCATTTGACGAACTCGTGGCCAGAGTACGGCAGGTCGGGGCCGCGCTGACGGCGGAGCCCGTGGTCGAGCCATTGGTGCCGTCGCTTGGTGAGACGAAACCACTCAACGTGTAGGAGAGAGCGGGAACGACACCGTGGTAGTTGAACGAGGCATTCGCGGCCGTGACGGTGAGTGTCGCCTTCGACACCGTGAAACTCTGTGCGTTGCCGGTCGCGGCCTGGTGGGTCGCACCCTGATCAACGGCGGCGGTGAGTGAACAACTACCGACACCAACAAAATGCACGACTCCAGCGGCAACGGTGCACACACCCGAAGTGGAGGAAGTCACACTCTTCGCGCCGTCACCGTTGGTGGCGACCACCGGGGTAAAGGAGCCGCCGTAGGCGGCCGACTGGGGCACGTTCGAAATGGTCGGCGTACTGGAGGCCGTCGCCGGGGCGGGCAGCGAAATCTCCGATACCGTACCGTCGTTAGCGTTACTTACCCAGAGGTGCTTGGTGTCGAGCGCAATCTTTTGCGGATTGCCCCCAACCGGAATATCGGCGACGAAGGCGCCCGTGGACGCCGAGAACTCTGACACCGCACCGGTGTAGTCGAGAACCCAGAAGTGGGCGCCATCATCGACCATCGTGTTAACGTTGCCCGCGAAGCTCTGCGTCGGGCTGCCGGGAAGCGTGGAACTGATCAATGTTCCCGTGACGGCGTTGATTTCACTCAACGTATTGTTGCCCTGCGACCCCCATACGGTCGTACCGTCGGAGGCAATACCGTGGTCCCAGGGACCGACGGTGAACGTCTTGAGAACGGCACCGGTGGCCTTGCTGACTTCGGAGACCTGACCTGGTCCGAACTGTACGTTGTTGACGTTGAGGGCACTCACCCAGACGTGGGTGGCGTCGACGGCCAGCGAAACCTCACAACCCGGCACCGTAAGTGTCGTGATTTGCTGCGTAGCGATGTCAATCTTCTTAATGGTGCCCGAGCAGTAGGGCGCGACCCAGAGGGAGGTGCCGTCGGAGACCATCTCGTGCGCACTCACGCCGGCAATGGTGCGTACAATCGCACCGGTCGCGGCGTTCAGTTGGGTAATCGTTGAGGCACCCTGATTGTCGGCCCAGAGGGACGTGGCGTCAATGGCGAGTTGGTCGACCGAGCCGCCCCCAGCGACGCCGCTCTGTAGCACGGCACCCGTCGAGGCGTTGAGCTGCGTTAAGGTTCCACCCTTGGCGAGCCACACGTACGAACCATTGGAGGCGATCGGGCCCGGGTTGCCGCCGACCGAAATAGTGGTCGTCGTCAGTGCCGAAGCCGACGTGGCGGTGGCGAGCACGCCAACCATCGGCAACGTTGCTGCCAGGAGTGCGCTCGCGAGCGTCGGCCGGAGCGACCGGCGACGAGTTACGGATACAGAGTTCATGTTGATCACCACGTTTGGTACTGCTCGAAGAACTGCCGATTGACTCTGCGCGAGTGGTGAACACGCAGAGTGCACCGAGGTGCATGTCCAGCATCGTAGGCAAGAAGATGCGCACAGTGTACGAAAAACTATTTTCTTGCTGAAGAATCTTCTGGCGCTGGCGTTACTTAACGCGCCAGGCCCGCTCATACGAGCGGGCCTGGCGCGGTGGTGTCGAAACCCCGTGGGAGCACCACTACCCCCACGGAGAGGTTGGATCGGCCGAGGGAGACGGCCAATCGCGACTTGCGACTTCACCACCGTCACTGCCAGCCAGTCACTGGCAGCTTCGGTGTTGCGGTGAAGTTTTTTGCTTCCTGAACAGCGTACATTTTGCGTTCATTGTGCGCAAGCAAAAGAATTTTCTATGTTTGAACGCAGTTTCAGTTCTGGAACAGGTGTTAAACAAAACGAAACCCTCGCCCCGAAGGGCGAGGGTCTCATCGGAAGTCGGGGCGCGTTAGGCCAGTGGCGTACGGATCGTATTGCTCTGACCCGAAGACTGACTGGCGCCGGCGGCACTCACCGCCGCCACCGTGAAGGTGTACGACGCACCCGGCGCCAGGCCCGTGAACTGGGCTGTCGTCGTGGTACTGGTCACTTGGGCGCCATTGCTCGCCGTCACGATGTAGGTGGTGATCGGCACTCCCCCGTCATAGGACGGGGCGACCCAGTGGACTGAAGCCGACGTCGCGCTCGTCGCCGTGGCCCAGAGCTGCTGGGACTGCTGGGGCGTGGTGGCGGCGGTGATCACGTTGGAAGGGAGCGACGGTGAGGAGTAGGCCCCCGCCGAGTTCACGGCCACCACCGCAAAGGTGTAGTGCTGGCCGTTGTTGAGACCACCGAGCGTGCAAGACGTGGTCGTGGTGATGCAGCTCTGCGATCCACCGACTGCCGTCACGATGTAGCGGGAAATTGTCCCACCCGCCGCGTTGGTCGGGGCGGACCAGGTCAAGAGAGCCGAGGTATTCGCCCCCACACCCTGCAGATTCGTCGGGGCGTCGGGTGAGGTCTGACACACCAGACCGTGGTACGTGCAGCCGGTGGGTGCGTTGGCGCCCGAGACGTAAATATTGACCTGCGCGTTGCCACCCACGGGAATCACCGGGAAGGCGCTCAGTGCCCTCACTGTGACCAGTGTGCCATCAGTAATCGGAATCGTCGAGGCGGTGGCCCCCTGAATCCCCGCGAGGCTTGACCCCGTGGGCAGCACAAAGCTGAACGTCCACGGTGCGGCCCGCGTGCCGTAGGGGTTGCCGAGGGGCGCGGGCGCATTCGTCAGGTTGAAGGTGCCCTGGTAGCCACCCTGTCGCAGACCTGCCGTGTAATAAGCAAAAGCGATGGTGATGGGAGTGGCCGACACATTGAGCGGCAGCGACGCCACCGAGGTCGGACTCGTTCCCGACGCGTTGGTGGCCGTCACGGTAAAGGTGTAGTTCTGCTCATTCGTCAGTCCCGTCACCGTGCAGGACGTGATGACGCTGGTACAAGTCACGCCGAGAGGTGACGAGGTCACCGTGTAGCCGGCGATCGGTGTTCCTCCGGTGCTCGCCGGTGCGGTCCAGTGCAGAATGGCCGACGCATTCGCGCCGATTCCCGTCACGTTGAGGGGTGCCGACGGCGCCGATGCCGGCATGGCCGACGCGGTGGCCCCGGCACCACTGCCCACCACGTTCGAGGCCGTCACCGTAAAGGTGTAGGTGGTGCCATTGGTAAGGCCGACAACGGTGCACGAGGTGGCGCTGGTGGTGGCGCAGTTGGCCAGTGATGACAGGCCAGCCGTGGTGGTGACGAGCGGAGTAACGGTCACTTGGTAGGTCAGAGCCGTGTAGCCACCGTTGTTCGCCGGGGCCGACCACGTAAGCAGTGACGAGGAGTCGTTATACGAACTGGCGAGGACGTCGAGGGGCGCTGATGGCACCGAACCTGGCGTACCGGTGGCATTGGAGCTCGCCCCCGTCCCGACTCGGTTCGTCGCGGTCACACTGAAGGTATACGTCGTTCCATTGGTGAGACCGATCACGGTGCACGAAAGCGCTGTGGTCGCCACGCAGCTGGCGGGCACGGGCACACTCGGTGATGCCGAGACGGTGTAACTCGTCACGGCGGCCCCACCATTAGTGAGAGGAGCCAACCAGGTGACAGTCGAGCTGCCGTCGTTGTTTGAGGTCGCCGAGACGTTCGTTGGCGCGTCCGTCACGGTGGCTGGTGTGGCCGTGGCACTAGACCCGTTTCCGGTACCGACGCGGTTGGTTGCGGTCACCGTGAAGGTGTAGGTCGTGCCGTTCGCCAGCCCCGAGAAGGTGCACGAGGTGGTAACCACCGCGCAGGTGAAACCGGTGGGAGCCGACGTCACCACGTAGCCGGTGATACCCGCACCGCCATTCGACAGTGGAGGCGACCAGAGCACGGTGGCCGTCTGGTTCCCCGCGTTCGCGGTGACCAGTGTTGGTACGCCGGGCACCGTAGCCGGCGTCGTGGTGCTACTGGCGGTTGGCCCAGTGCCGACACGGTTGATGGCCACCACCGACAACGTGTAGGACGTTCCGTTCGTGAGGCCGGAGAAAGTGCACGACGTAGTGGTG
>DAIPLC010000144.1:0-3645 GCA_036769405.1 Acidimicrobiales bacterium | reverse complement strand
CGGTGGTGGTGCCCTCGTTCGCGCTGACGGCCAAGGACTGCGTCCCACCAGTTATCCCGCACGTGCAGCTGAGCATTGTGGGTGAGCATGATCTCGCCGTCGCAGTACTGCTGCCCTCGTCGCGGACTGAGGACACCAAGGGCTTGCCCATCATCCTTTCGCCCTACGGTGGTCCCCACTTCCAGCTGGTGGTGGGTGCCGGTCGCGCCTACGCCATGGACCAGTTCATCGCGGATCAGGGCTATTGCGTCATCGTGGCCGATGGTCGTGGCACTGGTGGGCGCGGCCCGGCCTGGGACCGGAGCATTGTGAATGAACTCGGCACCCTGCCCGTGGAGGACCAGGTCGCCGCGCTCGAAGCAGTGTGTGCGGAGTTGGGCGACTTGGTCGACCCGACGCGAGTGGGTATTCGAGGTTGGAGCTTCGGTGGCTACTTGGCCGCCCGCGCCGTACTAGAGCGTCCCGACGTTATCCACGCGGCCGTGGCTGGTGCACCCGTTACTGACTTTTCCCTCTACGACACCGGTTACACCGAGCGCTACCTCGGCCACCCGGCCACGAACGGTGCCGCGTACGACAAGGCCAATCTGGTGCCGATGGCGGGCCAACTCCGGCACCCGTTGCTGTTTATCCACGGCTACAACGATGACAACGTCTATTTCGCCCACACGCAAGTGCTGTCCGACGCCCTACTTGCCGCAGGCAAGTCGCACCAGGTGCTCGGCCTGTCGGGGGTGACGCACATGCCGACGGATCCAGTTATCGCCACGAACATGCTGCAGATGGAGCTGGACTTTTTCGCCGACGCGCTGCGCCGTTAGAGCCGGAACGGCGCCGGAACGGCGCCAATCTTGGGGATGCGCATCCGGGCCACGACGAAGGGGGCGACCGCGGAAGGGACGCAGTTCTGCGTCACACCGACGTCGCAGGCCACCGACATGAAAATGAAGGCGTCTTCAATGGTGAATCCCCACTGGTCGACGAGCAACTTGGCGGCACCTTCGATGGCAATCTGCATGGCCTCGTCGATGGAGCAGTCACGGGGGTCGTCCACTGAGCGATAGCCCGAGGTGCCGTGGGTGTAAAACGCGTCGGCAGTTTCGGTGATGGGATACTCACCGGCGTGACCCTTAATGAGGTTCACGCTGATGATGGCCTTGCCACCAATCTCGACACCGGTGCCGGAAATTTCACCGTCACCCATGGAAGCGTGCATGTCACCGATAGAGAGTTGACCGCCCGAGTGGTTGACGGGCAGGTGGATCGTGGCGCCAATGCCGTTTTTGTGGTCGTCGAGGTTGCCACCGTGGCGACCGGCGAAGTAGGTGCCGATGTCGCCCGAGGCCGGCGAGACACCGATGACACCGAACATGGGGCGGGTCGGAAAGGACACGCGCTCGTTCATGTGAATCATGCCGTCTTCGACGCGGAAGATGCGGGTGGTGGGGTTGGGGCACTGTGCGTGCAGTGGACCGGTCCCCGGAATGACCATCGCCGAACCAACGGCGTTGGGGGTAATCGAGTGGAGGGTGACCGAGAGCGAGTCGCCAGGTTCAGCGCCACGAACGGCGATGGGGCCGGTCGCACTGTTCACACGGGTGACGTCGAGGGCGCCGAAGGTGTCGGCCTCGGTGGTCACTTGACCGGTGAAGCAGTCCCAGGTCTCAATCTCAATAACCGTGCCGGGGTCAACGGTGACGAAGGGCTCTTGGTTGGCGTTGAACGACCAGACGTGCTGGTCACGCGAAATCTTGACGGTGGGCTCCATGGGACTCCTCAATTCGGGCTCAGTGCATCGTGGCACACCCACGGACAGCTCGCAAGGATGTCGAGCGTTAGTGGCCCCGCAGCGCAGGATCGAGAGCGATGGCCGTGGCGATGTCGGCGGCGCCGCGACGTTTCTGACCCTGCTTGTTTAAGAGGTAGCCCCGGTTGAAATACGACTCGGCGACCAGGGTGCGGTTGCTCGCCGTGACGGGCTGCTGGGTTGCGGTGGTGTAAAGAGCGATGGCGGTTTGGGGATGTGCGGCCGTTTCGAGAATTGCCAGGTTGTAGAGGGCGTTGACGTAGGTCGGCAGCAGTGCGAGGCAGGCGACGTAGTACTGGTGCGCCAAGGCGGTTTGTCCTCGAAACTGCGCGACGTCTCCGAGGTCGAAGAGCGGTACGGGATTACGGGGTTGCATCCGGTGGGCCCGTTGGTATTCCGTGACGGCAAGGTCGTAGGAACCGGATCGCTGATAGGCGATACCGGCATTCAAGACCGTGGCGAATGAGGAGCGTACCGGTGGCGATGACCGCAGGGCGGTCGAGACGAGTACCACGGCACCGGCGATGACGAGCGCGAGAAAGCCGCGAGGGGCCCATCGTTGGAATGAAGTGTTCATGCGCACCACCGTGTGAAGGTCATCGTCACCCTATTGACGGTACTCGGCTCATCAGCAGTGAGATGGCGTTGGCTCATTGTCCGGTGGGGGAGAATAGAGGTCATGGAACTAAAGCAGCGTTTGCGGGCGGTGTACGACGAGGGTGTGCTCCTTGATCCCCTCGGCACCTCGAACGTTGCTCTGCATCACGACGAGCCATCGTCCTTGCCGGGGGCGTGGCTGCTGGCGCTAATGGCGGCGGTATTCAACTTGTGGTCGCTGCGTGGTGAAGCGCGGGTCGTGGCGTATCCGAACGACAGCGGTATGCACTTGCAAATGAGTGCGTTGGCGAGCCATCTGCTGCGCTCCGGCCTGAGTCCTTTTGACCACTGGTACCCACTGCTCTCACTTGGTTCGCCGTTTTTTGTTCAGTACCAGAGCCTCTCGGCCGTCGTGACCGGTGCGCTCGGATCCCTCGGTTCGGTGGCGACGGTCTACGCCCTCTCGCTGTATTTGCTGCTCGCCCTGTGGCCCCTCCTCGTCTACGCCAGTGCACGTTTGCTCCAGCTCGAGCGGTGGGTCGCGGGCGTTGCCGCACTGTTGTCTCCCCTCGTATTCACGGTGACTGGCCGCGGCTTCGGTCACCAGAGTTACCTGTGGATTGGCTCCGGTCTGTGGTCGCAGCTCTTCGCCATGTGGACCCTTCCCCTGGCGTGGGCCCTGTCGTGGCGCTGGGTGGCTCGCCGGGAGCACTTCTTCGGCGCCACCGTGGCGGTGTCGCTCACCATCGCGTTGCACTTTCTCACGGGGTACCTGGCCCTCCTGAGTGTGGGCGTATGGCTCCTGTTGGTCCCGAGTGCGTGGCGGGGCCGACTCGTTCGCGCGGGGGCCTTGGGTCTGGCCGTGTTGCTCTCCACTCTGTCGGTGACACTGCCGATTCTGCTGCACGGTACGTGGCTCGCCGTCAACCAATTTCAAGTGGGCACCACGATCAATAACTCCTACGGTGCCCCACAGGTGTTCTCGTGGCTCGTTCGGGGCGACGTCTTCGATTGGCGTCGCGTGCCACTCATTTCGGTCGCCGCACTCATTGGTGTCCTCGTGAGTCTTCGCCGTTGGCGGCACGACGAGCGGTCGCGCGCTCTGCTCGGTGTTCTCGTGCTGAGCCTCGTCTTGTTCAGTGGTCGTCCGACCTTTACCTGGCTTATTGGCCTACTACCGGGAAATCAGAATCTGCTGCTGCAGCGCTACATCATGGGCGTCCACTTAGCCGGTCTGTACT